>SKZP01000410.1 GCA_007127275.1 Planctomycetota bacterium | reverse complement strand
TCGTTCAGAAACGTCACCAGCAGCGCCGCCACCCCCAACAGCCAAGCTTTCAGGATCAAGCCCGCTGCGCAAGCCAGCTTGAACGCGGGGTCGAAACGGACCCAATCTCGAATTAGCGTCTCTTGAGGCATGGGTGGTAGGTCTCCGTAACCGGGGGAGCTGCAACGTATGGCTACGAGGAAGGGAGACTACATTATCAAAATGACAACCGAATTCCAAGCACAAGCGTCCGTGCCCGTGCATCCCGCAAATGGGGATTGTGAATTTCCGAAGCCCGCGGGCGGCGGCCTGTGGGCCGGATCTACAGTTGGAGCCACGGGGCGTACCCGTGGCTCCTGGGCTTTTCTGGATTCCGAACGTTTACGGGTTGCCTTACGGGGCTCGACCGACGGGCCGTGGCCCGGGGGCTTGGGCCAGACGTCCCCACCTGCGGGATGCACGGCGTTCGACGTGCGAACAGGCCCCGCGTTTTCTTGGGTCGTGAAGGACGCTTCCTCCGCACGCCGGTGGTTCAAGCTTTGCGTGCGATGGCGACGAGCTTCAGGCTACGCGGCGTCAATCCTTCGCGTTCGTGGCCCCCGTAGAAGACCACGTCGCGGCGCTTGAAGCCGACCGAGCGCAGCCGCAGGCGCAACTCGGCGACGTGGTGGTAGCGGACGTGCTCGACGAACATGTGCCGGCGCGAGCCGCCTCCCTCGGCCTGCGGCAGGAATTCCTCGACAAGTGTCGTTCCCCACACGTGCTGTTCGACCGGGTCGTGCAAGAACGAAATGTTGCGCGATGTCTGCAAGCCGGTATCCGGATTCACGCGGGTGAACTGGTGGTACCACTCGCGTTGGCGGAACGCTTCGTTGAAAAATCCTGCCGGGTGAAACTGCTCGAGCATCAGCAGCCCACCGGGACGCAGCGCGGCAAACGCGGCTTGCAGCGCGGCGTGCTGACGCATCTCGTCGGTGACGAGGGCGAGAGTGTTCGAGCTGTAGATAACCAGGTCGAAGCTGTTCGGTTCGACGGTCTCCGCCGGGGGCGCGGCAAAGTCCGCCTCGACGAGCTGGTACGCGTGCGGATCCGGCGGTGCCGCCGTCTGCCAGCGCTGCTTGGCGCGAGCCAGCATGCTTGGCGAGCGGTCGAGCCCGACGACGCGGTGCCCCGCCTGGGCAAGCGGTACGCCGAGCCGGCCGGTGCCCGTGCCGCACTCGAGGATTCGCGCCGCGCCGTCCGTTGCCTCCCGCGCCAGGCGCAACATGTGCGGCAACTCGTCGGTATGCCCGACGAGGAACTCATAAAAGCGCACATATGCGCCCGCCGCAGGGTCGCGCGGCGTCGCGTCGGTCTCGCCGGCGCTGGCGCTGGGGTCGAATGCGTAGGGCGGTTGCTGCGACGGCATGGGCCACCATCCGAGCGAACGTGCATTGGGGTCTGTGTGGCGCCCGTCGGCGAAACTTCAGAGCTGCGGCCCTGGAATACGTGCGAACGGCCCTTCGGGGCTCCAGGCTTGCAACAAAACGACGGCAGGGCGGCAACTTCAGTGTACGGGCGCGGCGACGCGCTGGCCCTTCAACGTCAGTTGTGTCGCTTCGTCGACGTGTATCCAAACCAGCTCGCCCGGATGCGTGTCGCCGTCGTCGGGCCAAACCACCATTTGGTGGTTGCGGTCGCGACCGCCGAGGCGGCTGGCATCCCGTTTCGTGGGGCCCTCGCAGAGCACCTGCTGTACTGTTCCCACTTTCGCTTGGTTGAGCCGTTCTTGCGTGGCGAGTTGCACCTCGATCAGTTCGTTGTTGCGCCGCTTTTTCTCGGCCTCCGGCACGTCATCCTCCATGCCTTCGGAGGCGCGTGTGCCGGGACGCGGCGAATACTTGAAAATGAAGCTCTGCGTGAAACCGACCTCTTCAATCAGCGTCTTCGACTGCTCGAAGTCCTCCTCGGTCTCGCCGGGAAAGCCGACAATGAAGTCGCTGGCAATGGAAACACTCGGCACGTACTCGCGGGCTTTCTGCACAATCTCGACGTATTTTTCGCGTGTGTAGCCGCGGCGCATCAGGCGCAACTGCCGGCTCGAGCCGCTTTGCGCGGGCAGGTGCAGGTACTCGCAGACTGTGGGGCAGTCGCGCATCGCCTCGAGGATGCGCATCTTCAAATCCGACGGGTGCGAGGTGATGAAGAACAGCCGTTCGAGCCCGTGCGGCTGCAATTCCTTGTCGAGCAGCGCGAGCAGGTCGCCGAAGTTCTGCTTCGGCTCGAGCCGTCGGCCCCAACTGTCGACGTTCTGGCCGAGCAGCATCAGCTCTTTGACGCCGTCGTCGACGAGCGCCTTGGCCTCCTCGAGCACTTCCGCGGCCGGTACGTCGACCTCGCGGCCGCGCACTGCCGGTACAATGCAGTAGGTGCAGGTGTGGTCGCAGCCGCGCATCACGGTGATCTGCGCCTTGTACCACTGCGGGCGAATCTTCACGCGGCGTCTGAACTGCACCGACTCGTCGGTGTTGTCCGCAATCAAGCGTTGCTCCGGCTGCGCCTGCAGCGTCGAGACCAACTCCGGAATGCGGTGGAACATCCGTGTCCCGGCGACGAGCCGCACGTGCGGAAAGCGGCGCAGCAAGTCCGCACCGTCGCGCTGCGCCTGGCAACCAATGATACCGACGATCAAATTCGGCTCCCGCCGGCACCGGTGCTGCATACGTCCAAGCTGCGAGGCCACGCGGTCCTCGGCGTGCTGGCGCACCGAGCAGGTGTTGTAAAGCACCACATCCGCCTCATCCGCCGACTCCACCGGCAGGCTCCCCGCGTCGACGAGCCCGCCGACGACCAGTTCCGAGTCGAGCACGTTCATCTGGCACCCATACGTCGCCACATGCACCTTGAGCCCGGCGAGACTCGAAGGGCCCAACTCCTGGGGCTCCTGCGCAGCCGCCACGGAGGCACCCTCGGTGGCGCGAGCGGACTCAATCTGAATGGGACGTTGCGTTGTGTGGCTCATTGACTCTCACACGGCCCGAACGAACGGTTGTCGCTCGTTTCACGCTGCCGGAAAGGCAGCCGGAGCGGCGGTCGCCGACGAATCATAACAAACCCTCCTTGCGTGCGAACCCCGCTGCCTTGCAACCACGCAACCAGCAGGAAGGTTCGCACGCGCATCCGCGCGGCAACATCACCAAAAGGGAGTTGCGTCGAGCGAGATTGACTCCGCCCCGAGGCCCGCAACGCGGGGCGCGCTCCTCGTTGTGTCGCGGCCGACCGTTCGCCATGTGATTTTACCCGGGCGGTACCACATGTCGCAGAATTTGGTCGACATGGCCGGCGAGTTGCTCGAGGCCCTTCTTGGAAGACTTGTAACGCATGTGGGGAATGTCGGCGAAGACGGGGTGGGGCGGCGCGCTTACGTTGGTGAGCAAAAGAATCCCCTCTGGCGCTAGGTGTATGCGTGCGAGCGTTGCTGCGACGGCCACGCCGGCGGTCAATTCACGTGTTGCCGGCACCGGGGATACCTCGCCGACGAAGGCCTGAGCCTGGGTGAAGCCGGCCGCCATCCAGTCGAACGCCTCGTTGCCGGGCAGCGGCAGCACGAAAGCGTGGGAGAGGCCGTGCGCCTCGACGCGGTCCACCAAGAACGTGCGCAGCCCGAGATATTCGCGCGAGTCAGGGATGGCCAGCAGCACCGGCGCGGTAATGGGCTCGTGATCGCTGGCGGCGCCGCCGCGAAAGGTGCGACCGTCGCCGGTGTAGCCGCGCAACTGATACTTCGTCTGCGCTCCCGAGGGGCTCGGAGAGTCCTCGTCGCGTGGGGCGGGAGTCGCTTCGCCGCCTTGGGCAAGTCGCTGCATGGACTTCGGAGTCGAGGTGGCCGGCGGCTTCACAGCGCCTCCCACCACCCGTGTCGACTCTTCTGCTGGTGAGCCGGCACCGGCTCCGCTTCCGAGGCGCTCGGTCAACTCGCGCTGCCGTTGCTTTTCCTTGAGTTCGCGCAGGTACTCGTATGCCTTCTTGTATTCGAGAAAGATCGTGAACAAGCTGCCCAGGCCTGTCGCACGCATCGCTGCAATCACCGGCGGACTTGGATTTACAATTGCAACGCCGCCATGCTTTTCGCGGACGGCGTCGTTGAAGAGCCGCAGGCACTGCACCGCCTCGGCGGAGCACGTGGTGAGCTTGCTCATCTCGAGGATGAAGTAGTTGCGCCGGTCCTGCGTCACTTGCTTGTTCCAAAACGTCGAAAAGTTCGTCACCGACTCCCCTTCGAACTCCCCACTGAACTCGACATACGTCGACTGCGAGACCCCGGGAACTTCGGAAATGCTGGCTTGAAGCGGCATGGCGAAAACCACAAGACGTGCGAGTCCGTAGGAACGTTTGAGGCCGTGCGCCGCACACCGCCGGGAAGGCAGTGTTCAGCGCCGCCGGAGCGAACGGGGTCATTGTACGGGAGCCGAGACAAAGCAGGCCAGGCCGAAATGCCGTCGCGGACGAGCGCGGGGGGTGCGGTTTGCGTGCGCATGCCGAGTCCCCTCGGTGTTTTGCGCGCCGCGGACGGTGCGAGCGGATTCACGTTCCGCTGCCGCAACCGCGTGGCCTCCGTGCACGTTGGCGCGACCGCCGACGCAATTGTCGGGCTTGGGCTGCAAACGGGAGCACCCTCGCGCGCCGTCTCCCGAGTGCGAGCGAAGAAGCCGTTTACGAGTTCGGGGTGACTTGCGCCGCTGTTTCCCCTTGCCGTGAACCGTGACCCCGCTACACTGCTTCATTATTGCGTAGCCTGTGCGCTGCTTCGTTCCTCTGCCCCTGCCGACCGTTCGGATAGCGAGCCTTTCATGGACCAACAAAACGTGTTTGTTACGGGTGCGTCGCGCGGAATTGGGAAGGCGTTGGCGCTGGAGTTTGCGCGGGCCGGGTATGGCGTCGCCTTTTCCTACGTCTCGAGCCAGGCGCAGGCCGACGAGACGCTGCGCGAGCTCGAAGCGATCGGCGCGGAAACGAAGCGGCCCATGAAGGCCTACCGCCTCGACGTCAGGGACTCGGCCCAGGTCGAGGAGGTCTGCGAAGGAATCATCGACGAGTTCGAGACCGTCTCCGCGGTAATCAACAACGCCGGCATCAACAAGAACAACGCCGCGGCGTGGATGTCCGACGAGGAGTGGTTCGACGTGCTCAACACGAACCTCTCCGGGGCCTTCTTCGTGGTGCGGCATTTCTTGCCGCACTTCTTGTCGAACAAGTTCGGCCGCTTCCTGCATCTTTCCTCGCTCGCCTCGGACGGCACCTCCGGCCAGATCAACTACGCCGCCTCGAAGGCGGGGCTGCTCGGCCTGTCGCGGACCATTGCCAAAGAATACGGCCGCAAGGGGATTACCTCGAACGTGATTATCCCCGGCGTGTTTCTCACCGACATGGTGAAGGATTCACTCTCGAAGTCGCTCGAGGAATTCTGGCTGCAGTTCTGCCCCGCGGCCCGCATGGGGGAGATGGACGAACTGACGAAAATGGCCGTGTTCCTCGCAAGTTCGCACGCCTCGTTCGTTAACGGGGAAGCCATTCGCATTACCGGCGGATTGACCTACGCCCCGTAAGCCGGTCGCCCCTTCGCACCGTTCGGACGAGTCATGTTTCGCCTTCGCGTCGAGGCGGCATAATGGGTTACACTGCCGCAGTCGCCACGTCGTTCGTTAAGAGCGAAAGGCGCCCCCCACCCGTTGTGCGCGAGAGTAGGCAAGGCCGGAATCACCCTGTACAAGAGCGATATGATCCATTGCATTGACACTCGTGACCGGATGGCGCGGCTTTTCGGCGTTTTGACAGCAGTGACACTCCTCTCGGTGGCGCTCGCATGGAGCGCCGCGTGTGCGTCGCGTCCCTCGACGCAGCCGGATCCGGCCGAAGAAGGCGGACCCGGAGAGGAGTCTCGCGAGGAAAACGAAGAGACGGGGCAGTCGCGGCCGCTCGACGAAGATTCGCGGCCGGTCGACGAGTCCGACCTCGGCGACACGGATGGTGGCAACGATACGACCACGGGGGACGCCGCGGAAGCGGACGAAGGGGGGCCCTTCGACCGCGAACCGGACGTGCACATGGAGGATGATCCTGTCGAGATAGACCCCTCGGAGCCTTTATGGCCGAGCACGACGGACGAGGGGGAAGAGGAGGTGATGTTGCGAATTGCAGCACTGCAGCATCCCTTCGAGTGGCCCAGGGGAATGTATTGGATCTACCTGCGCCAGCCGGAACCGCCCGTACACGGAGACGACGTTCTCGTGGACGTATGGCGTCTGGTTCAGCGAGCCATCTACGACCACACCGAACTGCTCGACTATGAGTCGGTCATTGACGACCTTGAGTTCGCCATTGACAACCTTCCGCGGGATCACCCCGACGTAATGTTGATCGCCTTCAACCTCGGTGCCGCGTGGCAGCAGCGCATACTCGAGGCGGATAGCGACGAAGATGCAGAACGAGCGCGCGCCAAGGCCATCAGTGCGTTTCGCCGCGTGCTTTCCACGTCGCCGAGCGAAGACGCCGAGGTGGAGTGGGTCAATGAGCCGTTTCGCCATTATGCGGCCGTCGCGCTCTCCCAGTTGATGATTGAGCGCGGCGACCGGCGGCGAGCGGTAAACTACGCCTACGCCGCCGCCTTCAGCCACCCGCTACGGGATCCCTTCACCGGAAGGCAACTTCCGCGAGAGCAGCGCACCGACGTGTTGCTGCCGGTCATTTACGACTATGCGGAGCTCAGCATTCGCGAGGAGTCGAGCGAGGCGTTGGAGGTGCTGCTCACAACGGCACGTCCCGAGATGCGCGGCCGCTCCGAGGGAGATCTGCTCGCCAGCGTTCTCGCTGACGCCATGCGCCAGCTCGCCGCCCGTTCCGAGCAGGAGCAAAGGGAAGAAAGTGCCCCCGAGTGGCCACAGCTGTATACGCGCCAAGCGGTTCGCACCTTTTACGAGCGGTGGCTCACGCACTACCCTGAGCATGAACGACGCCGCGCCATCATCAACCTTTCACGAGACACCCTGCTCGCCCACGACGACTAAACCGCCCGCGCATTGAGATCCGCAATTTCAAGCCCACGGGCTGCGGCCCGTGGGTTCCACGCGCTGGCGGATTCGACTCACGGGCCGCGGCCCGT
>SKZP01000188.1 GCA_007127275.1 Planctomycetota bacterium | reverse complement strand
GCCGCATTCGCGACGACCGCGAAGGCGGCCCGGACGCCTTCGAGTCGCTGGAGTATCAGCAACGGGTTGCCGCGGTATTTCTGGAGTTGGCCGCGGAGATGAAAGCGGAGAACCGCTGCGCCGTCGAGATTGTCGACTCCTCCGCCCCGGTGGAGCATGTCGACCGCGCCATTTGGAATGCGGTGACGCATCACGTGCCGGAGTTGGCCGCACGCCCGTGACCTCGCGCAGGCCGTCGAGGAGCCGACTGACGCCGTCGGTGGACGTGGGGTGCAAAAACACAACAGGCATGCGAGCGGTCAACCCATCACGGGTTGTCCGGTGCACTGCCGCTGGGGCTGTCTTCGTCCTCGACCTCGGCCGCTTCGTTCGGCGACGCGGTGGACGGGTAGATTTCGGCGGACGACTCCTCCTCGGCGTCGGTGCGGGCCGGGGCAACGGGTGGCGGCGTTGGCACTCGGCGGCGCCTCGGACGCCAGCCCTCCCAGGCCATGCGCCCGCCGAAGACGCCGAGCAGTGCCGCGAAGACGGCTTTGAACAGCGCCGGGGAAACGTCCTGCAGCACCGCCGCGCCAAGGTAGGCACCGACCACGCCGGCTCCCGCCAACACGAGCCCGTGCCGCCACAGCACGCCCTTTTGCCGGATGTGCGCGTACAACGAAGCGCTCGCAATCATCAGAATGGCCACGAAGGCGGTCGCCACGGCAACGATGACGCCGAAGCCGAGCACCAACAGCAGCGGCACAAGCAAGAAGCCGCCGCCCATGCCGGCAAAGGCCGCGGCAATGCCGACGAACAATCCCACCAGCGCAAGCCCGACAAACACCGCGGGATTCACCGTAATCGGGGAGAGCGGCGGCGCCTCGGCCATCCCCGGCGCAACGTCGGCGGCGGCTTGCGCGTCCCCAGTCGGGGCTGCGTCAACGGCAGCCTGTGACTCCGTCGTGGCGGCGCCACCGGTGACGTTCTTCTCCGCCTCACCGACAGTCTCACCGTCGGAGCGCGGCAGTTGTTCCTGTTCAACGCTCGCACCGCCAGGCGGACTCAGCGGCTCGTCGCCGGTGGCTTGCAGAAAGGCGTCAGTGGCGAGGTACCCGGCAAGGCCGAGCAGCACCGCGGAGAAAAGCTTGTGAAAGCGGCGCCGCGAAATGCGCCGCACGAGTCGCGCACCGATTTGGCTGCCGACAATGCCGCCGACGCCGAGGGCGAGGCCGACGTCGAGCACAATCATGTCGTTGACGGCATGCTTCGACAGCGCGGTCAGCGAAATAGCCAGCACCGCCACGAAACTCGTGCCGACCGCCTGGTAAAGCGGCAATCGCAGCAGCAAGAGAAACGGTACGAGGATGAAGCCGCCGCCGAGGCCGGTAAAGCTGCCGGCGAATCCGACGAGCAATCCATACGCCGCAAGGGCCACGGCAAAGGGCGTGGACCAAACGGGAGGCGGACGAAGGAGTACACTGGAACGCATGATGCAAGACAAACGAAACACGCCCCCCGCCCTGAACGCCAGGGTACGAAAGAGACTACTCGTTGCAAGAACCTTCTCCGCCCTCAGCGCGTGGCGTGGCGCGCTCGTCGGCTGCACCGGAGGACCGGTACGCCTTGCGGTAGGGGCGCATGAGCAGCCAGTCGGCGAGGCGAGTCGGCAGCAGCACCGCAAGCACGGGCAACAACCATGCGTAACGCTGAATCCGGTAGCGGGCGCGCGGCCGGCGCACGCGGGCAATCTTGGCGATCAGCCGGGCGACCTTCTCGGGGGCGACGGCGCTGCGGTTGATTTCGCGCTTCTTTTCGAGGTAGGTCGCGTAGGCCCGGTGGTAGACAGACGCGGTGTTGTTGAGGATCTCGTCGGAGAGGCTGCGCGCGTGCGTGGCAAACTCCGTCGCCACGGGCCCCGGCTCGAGCAGCACGACCTCGACGCCGAACAGGCGCGTCTCCCGGCGCAGGGCGTCGGCGGCGCCTTCCAGAGCGAACTTGCTCGCTCCGTAGGCGCCGGAAAATGGGATCACCACGCGGCCCTGGACCGAGGAAACGAAGATGATGCGGCCACGACCCCGGCGTCGCATATGCGGAAGCACCGCCTGCGTCATCTCCACCTGCGCGAAGACGTTGACCAGAAAGAGCTTTTCGAGCTCCTCCCGCGGCACGTCCTCCATCGCCCCGCGCAGGCCGTAGCCGGCGTTGTTGACGAGCACCTCGACCGCACCGAGTTCCCGTTCGACGCGCTCGACGCCCGCCATGAGCGCCGAGGAGTCGGTGATGTCGAGAGGCACCGGCACCACGCGGCCCTCGGCCGGCGCCTCCGCGGCAAGCGCCTGCAGTCGCTCGCCACTGCGCGCCACGGCCGCAACGTCGAAGCCCGCTCGCAAAAACTCCGCAACGGTAAGCGCACCAATACCGCGGCTCGCCCCGGTAATCAGTGCAACAGGGCGCGCGTTCCGGTTCGTTGGCCCTAACGGCTGGGTGGCGGCAGGCTCGTTCATCTTGCTCGACGTCGTGGGGTCCGAATGGAGTGGGTCGGTGTCACCGGCACGGCTCGCTAGATCCCTTGTCGAATGGGATTCGTACCAAGCCCACGGGTCGCGGCCCGCGGGTCGCACGGAAATCCACCCACGGGTCGCAGCCCGCGGGCTTGGTAGAATTACGAATCCGAATTGCAAAGAGGTTTCGCTCCGGCGGCGCAAGATTGTCGCAGAGCGCCGCCACGCTGCCAACGCTTCCACCCGAAACGGCTCGTCGCGCTGTACACCCCTGCTTGCGCGGCTCGCAAGGGGTAGCCGGAAAAGGATACTGTTGCGACGTTTTGCATTGAGTCCGGGCAGCGGGCCGCGCAATCTCGTCACTGAACTCCCCGTCCATGGGCTTCGCCCGCGGGAAAGTCGCATACATGCGCCGGCAGCGGCACGGCCCACGAACGAAGCCCGTGGGCTTGGCCCGTCCGCGTTTCCAAACGGCTTCCGGGTTAGGAGCTGTCAGGAAAAGGTGAGCAGCGAAGGCGTGACGAGTCCCGTCGAGCAGCGCAACCGACGACAACGAAGCAGAGCCGAGCGCAGCAGCTCAACTTTTGGAAGTCATTTTCTGACAGCTCCTTAGCCTTCGGTTGTGTGCTTGCGCGCCGCGCGAAGCAGGGTGGCGCGTCGCTGAAGGAAGAGCGCCCAGCCGCCGATGGCCGCGAAGTGCAGCACGAGATAAACGATCACGAAGGCATACACGTCGACGGCACCGGCGAGGCGCCGGAAGATCGCCACAACGACGAGGGCGATCACGAACAGGCGGATGAGGAAACTGCCGGAGAGGACGCGCAACTCGCCGGAGTGCTGCGCCCGCTGCGGATCCTCCATCCGCTCCGCGCTGCGCCGCAAAAAGAAGCCGGTCAGCGCCGTGTCGACAAGCGCAAGCACGAAACCGATCGCCGCCCCCCATACGACGGACGCGCTCGCATAAAAGGCGAACAGCACGAGTGCTCCGAACGGCAACGCCGCGGCAACGAAACCGAGGGCGGCGCCGTTGACGGCGACGTAGCTCGGTGGTTCGAGGGGCGCTGCCGTGTTCGTCGTTTCTTGCGACTCCTCGGTCTCGCTCATGACTCGTCCTTCCTCCCTTCGTCCTCGCCGGGGGGGTGGCTCTTCGTCGGCCCGCTCAGCTTCGATCCCGTGCTGCGCACTTCACGGTAGGCAACGATTGTGGAGAGAATCAGGCCGAGCGTCACCCCGAGAATCGTGCCCCACGGGGTAGTCGCAGCCTGGCTGTCGATCCAGATGCCCGCGGCACTGGGTAGCCCGAAGGCGCCGATGAAGACGTAGGCGATGTGCGAGTACGCGACCATGCGCCCGATCGTCGACGCCGTCTCGCCGCGCCCCTTTTTCTTGGGAGGCGTCTCGTTCAACTTCTCTTCATCACTCGGCGTGGCCATGCGCGCGTATCCGTCGCTCCTATCCGCTCTCCCCTTCGCGCCGTTGCGCGGTCGTTGCGAGTCCGTTCTTACATCCCGGCGCACGGCGTGGAAACGGAACGCGAGACAGGAGCAACGTTTCGTCGCGCCCTGCCTCACGTTTGTGCGGCCACGGTCCGCACCTGCCGATCAGGCGGTCCCCCCGGCGGGCCGGCGACGGCGTGCCACAAGAAGCAGGCCGAGCAGGGCAAGGAGGCCAAGGGAGGTCGTTGCCGTACCCGTCGGCGTCATTGCGCAGACGCGACTTTCTTCTCGTTCGCCGCGGCCGGTCATGTCGACGGTTTGCACCGCCGACTCACCCGGCGAGTTGGAGGAAATGGTCACGTTGCCATTGAAGGTTCGCCGTGCGTTCGGGCTGAAGCGGAAGTTAAGCTCCTCCTCTGCGCCCGGCTCAACGAGCAACGGCTCAGCCAGTGGCAACTCGACGGTTCGCGAGCTGAAGCGACCCGCATCCGGGCCGCCGATTTCGATCGAGTCGATCAGCAGTGTCGCCGAGCCTTGGTTCGCCACGGTCAAGGTGCGCGTGCGGGTGCTGTCGGTGGAGACGCCGCCGAAGTCGAGCACCTCGGGGGTGATCACCATAAACGGCTGCAGCGTCGCGACCCCTTCGATGAAGAAGCTGTACGGGTCGTTGACCGGGTCGTTGCTGCTCACGTCGATCTGCAAGAGAAACGATCCTTCGCCTTCGACTTCGAACTCGATCGCGAAAGTCGCCGTTTCCACGCCGTCCGGCGTGAGGCGCGGATCCAGCTCCGTTTCCGAGTAGGGCTCGATGCTGTGCACGATGACGTTCTCGCTTGCCTCGGCAACCACCGGGTCGCCTTCGAGTTCGAGCGGGCCCGAGCCGACGTTGCGCACCGTGTAGACGCGCCGCATTGAGACGTCGGCGGGGAAGGTGTCAAGCATCAGATCAGGGTCCGATTCGAGATGCGCGATCGGCTCGCCGTTGGGGTTCTCGATCAGCACCTCCGGCTCCGGCTCGACGCCGTCTCCCATCAGCATCACGTTGATCGGCTCAAGCCCTTCGACGAGGAAGGTTGCCGTCGCCTGCGGCGCCGTGCCGAGCACGATCAGATCCAGCACCACGCGGGAACGCTCGCCGACGTCGAGGGAGCTTTCGCTGTAGCCCTGCACGTCATTGACGCCGAGGTCGTTCACGCTGCTCAGCTCCGGCGCGTCCCCTTCGAGGTTCAGCGTGCCGTAGCCGAAGTTGGCGACGTCGATCTCGAGGCGAATCAGCTGATCAATGCCGACGGTGCCGATGTCGATGGTGTCACCGTCGCCGAACTGCTCGCCTTCCCAGATGATCACCGGGCACGGCTCGTTCGGCGGCAGAAAGCTCACGGCGCGGTTCTCGACGAGCGCCCCTTCGAGATCGGCCGCGTAAAGCAGGCCCGCTTCTTCGTTCGCGTCCTGGATGCCGATGGTGACGTTCGTGCCGTCGTTGGCCGTCACGTTGCGGTACTGGTAGCGCACCTCGCCGGTCTCGTGGAACAAGAGCACCTGCACGTCCACGGAGTTTTCCGGCTCGCCGGCCACGACGCGGGCCGCTTGCCACTGCAGAATCGTCGTCGGCTCGCTGTTGCCCTCGACGTTGTCCACCGGGCCGTCCTCGAAGAACTCGGCATAAACCTCCGAGTCGGGGTGGTCGAGGGCGATCTCGCCCCACAGGGCGTACATGCGGGCGCCCGGCGTGTCCGTCGGTAGCTCGTCGGCGCGGTCGATATCGCCGCCATCGTCTTCGAGGTCGGTCGTTGCGTAGCCGTGTTGCGAGACGAGCAGCGCCTCGGCTTCGGCACAGTAGAAGTAGAAGGGCTGTTCGAGCTCGACGAGCGCCGCGACGACGCCAGGGTCGGCAAGTCCGAGCGCCAACCCTGTGTCCTGGATGTCGTGGAAGTCGGGCTGCGGCCCGTCGGGGTCGGTGTTGTCGGCATACGTCATGCCGAAGTCGTCCGGGCCGCCACTGGGGTCTTGTGCGAGCACGAGCCCTGTGGGCAGCGCAAGGACGAGTACCGCGGCGGTGATGAGTTGGATTCGATTCAGGGGTGCGGTCATAAGCTGGCAACTCCTATTTTTCGCGATGGCTTGCCTCCCGGCTCTCCCACCCGCACCGCACCGGTACGACGTTCGCCGTCCACGCCAACGCGCGACCGTGCCACCGCGCAGGGCGCTGCAACACAACCGCGGCGCAAGCCAGCAGCCGCCGGCCGGTACCGAGCAAGGATTCGTGCCGCTCTCTCGATGGTGAGTCGAGCTGGCCCGGAGGGACGGGCCAGTTCAGGCGTCCACCGTCACGTCGGACAATCCGACGTCCGGTGCGCCCAGCGCAGACCATTACGCCCCTTCCAGCCGAAAATCATCCGAGGATGTCGGAAAAGAGCGTGGAGGTGAGGCTCGACCTTGCAGCGCGATTGCCGGCCGCTGCGCTTTACTACGCGGCCTGGCCGGTGCTGACCTCGGTACGCGGCGCGGCCTCGCACTCGGCCGGCGGCACGGCTTCGCCGGTTGTGTATTGCGTCGCCGGTAGCGAGCGGGCAATGCTCAACATGATGCCGACGCCAAGCAGGTAGAAGAACGTCAGCGAGCCGCCGTAGCTGATGAAGGGCAGCGGAATGCCGGTGTTCGGCACGGCGGCGGTGACCACCGCGACGTTGAGTGCCGCTTGCAGCACCACGGCGAGCGTCAGCCCGGCGGCAGCGAGTTGCGCGAAACGCGTCGTCGCCCGCGCCGCAATGCGAAAGCCGAGCAGCGCGACCGCGAGGTAGAGCAGCAGCACCCCCGCGGCACCGACAAACCCGGTCTCCTCGGCGAGGATGGCGAAGATGAAGTCGGTCGACATCTCCGGCAGGTAGAACAAGCTCTGGCGCGACTCGCCGAGACCGACGCCGGTTTTGCCGCCGGCACCAATGGCAATGAGCCCCTGTAGCACCTGATACCCCGCGCCGGAGGCGTCGGCGGTGGGATTGAGGTAGCTTTCCAGGCGCGGCCGCACGTGCTCGAACTTCGCGACAACGATCGCACCCAAGGCAATGACCCCGGGAGCGGCGGCCAGTGCGAGGTGGCGCAGCCGCCCGCCGGCAAGGAGGAACACCGCCGCGGCAAGTATGCAGACGAACAGCCCGGTACCGAAATCCGGCGCAAGAACGATCAGCACCACCACCGGCGCAAT
>SKZP01000154.1 GCA_007127275.1 Planctomycetota bacterium | reverse complement strand
GGGTCTACCTTGCCGGCCCGTTGCTCGGCGCCGCGCTCGGAGCGCTGGCTTACGAATTCGTACGAGACTCGAAGAGCGAAAACGCGTTCTTACGCCCCATTTCGGAGAACGACCATGAGTAGCCGCACGACACCGCAACCACAAACCCGTGGCATCCTCTTTCTCTGCGTCGCCAACTCGGCTCGAAGCCAGATGGCCGAGGGGATTGCCCGCCAAATCTTCGGCGACTCCCGCGGACGCATCCAGTCGGCGGGCTCCGCGCCAAGCCGAGTCAATCCCTACGCGGTTGAGGTGATGCGCGAACTCGGCATCGACATCACCTCGCAGCACTCGAAGTCGGCCGACTCGATTGACCCCGAAACGGTCGACACCGTGATCACACTTTGCGCCGAGGAGGTCTGCCCCGTCTTCCTCGGCAGCCACCGCCGATTGCACTGGCCAATCCCCGACCCAGCCACCGACGAGCCGCTCGAGGAGGAAGCAATGCTCGCTCGCTTCCGCCACGCGCGCGATGAGTTGGTTGCAAAGCTCGAGTCATTCGTCGACAAAGCAGGCGCGGGGCCACACGGCGCTTGAGTCGCCCCGAGGGGTGGCAACATCACTCCCGTTGGATTGCGAATTGGCTTTCCGTCGCCCCGTACGGGCGCCTGATGGCATTCCTGGGTTGATTCGAGCGCACAACAACGAACCGACACATCCGACGACTCTTCGCGTCGTTACATCCGGTGGCGGTGGTTGGGATGCGGTGCATCCGCAAAAGGGGAGATTCTACAAGCCCACGGGCTGCGGCCCGTGGGTCTCGGTTGTCGGTCGCGCATGACCCATCATGGGCCGCAGTCCGTGGGCTTGTGGCAAGTACCATTCCCAACCGCCGGGATGCACGCTGCAAGCGGCACCCCCTCGACCCACGTGGACTTTCGCGGTCGACATGCTAGAGTTTTGGTTGCGGCGCGTGGGCGGTACATCTTGGTTTTTCTCGCGGGTAGCGTGCCGGCGAGAGGCGAGGCGCGCTTTGTCGACGCGTGGTGGGAGCTTTGTTCCATGGATGCAGCGTTTTTTCGACGGCGGCTTGCGGAGATGCGGGCACAGGGCGGCGCGCCTTCGGAAGTGGCGGAGGAGCTGGAGACGGCCTTGGCGTGGCTTGTGCCGGATGCGGGGCATACGCCGTCGTTGCGGCATGTGCGCGGACTTAGCAAGCAGGCGCACGAGTTGTTCATTGCGTTGCTCGACGAGGCAATTGCGCACCCGCCGGTGGCCCCGGCAGCGTCCGAGTTTGACGGCACTGCGCGCGGCTTGACCGTCGTCGCGGCACACGGCGACACTGTGTACGCCTACGCTCTGAGCGAGGCGGCGCCCCATGCCGCAAGCGCCTCGGGCCCGGGCCGCACCCAGCCGGTCGAGGCCGACACCGGCTCGTCGAGCGACGCCGCCGCGTTTCTCACATTCGAAGCGGACCGGTTTAAGCGGCGTTACGACCTGCTCGAGGTCGTCGGTCACGGCACGTTCGGGCAGGTGCTGCGGGCGCGGGACCGCTACTTGCAGCGGGAGGTGGCGCTCAAGCGGTTGAACCTCGCCTCGCTGCGCACCTCCGGCGACGGGGCCCGCCGACTGTTCCGCTACAGCCTCTTGCTCGAGGCGCGCGTCGGGGCCCAACTCGTTCACCCGAACCTCGTGCCCATTCACGACTTTGGCTTCGACGGCGAAGGCAACCCCTACCTGGTAATGCGCTACCTCGAAGGCGGGGCGACGCTGCGCGAGCTGTTGCAGGCACGGAACGCGGGGCGCACGACGGCGAGGCGGGAGACGGCCAGCCGTGAGGCACTGCTCAAGGTATTGATCAAGGTCTGCGACGGGTTGAGCTTCGCCCACGCGCACGGGGTCGTGCACCGCGACGTCAAGCCGGAGAACATCTACATTGCCGACTTCGACGACGTCACCGTGCTCGACTGGGGGATTGCCCGGCTGCTCGACAAGACGGGACTCGACCTTGCGGAGTTCTCCGCGCTGCTCGGGGAGTCGCCACAGGGACGCGGCGTCGCCGCCACGGCGGCGCA
Organism: Planctomycetota bacterium; assembly: GCA_007127275.1. Lineage (GTDB taxonomy): Bacteria > Planctomycetota > UBA8742 > SKZP01 > SKZP01 > SKZP01. The sequence continues at coordinate 5,081 of SKZP01000154.1, read as the reverse complement.
GGCGGCGCAGGCGGCGCCGGATCAGCGCTCGCTGTTCGGCGGTCGCGTCGGCACGCCGGCCTACATGGCACCGGAGCAGGCGCGCGCGGAAAACAGCGCCGTGGACGCACGCACCGACGTGTGGGCGCTGGGGGTGATCCTCTACGAGGTGTTGACCGGGGTGCGGCCGTTCGGAGAGTCGAAGCAGCAAGGGGTGCTCGACCGGGTCCTGGACGGTTCCTTCGAGTTGCCGAGCCGGTACGTGGAGCGAACGCTTACGGAGGCGAAGCGCCACGGGGCCGGCAATGGCAACCACACCGGAGCAGCGAGGCGTGCCGGAAGCGACGACGCCTCCGGTGCCGCGGCGGTCAACGGCCGAGTTGGCGCGGACGCCCTCGCGTCTGACTGGCTTCCCGAGCGGGTGCCCCCGGAGCTCGACCGCATTGTGGGGCGTGCGCTTGCCTACCGCAGCGAGGAGCGCTACCCGAGCCTCGTCGAGATGCGCCACGACCTCGAAGCGTTCCTAACGCACCGCCCGCTCGAGGATGCCTCGCCGTGGGAGGTGCTGCGCAAGTGGGCGGGGCGCAACCGGGTGACGGTCACGGCGGTGACGCTGCTTGTGTTGCTGCTCGCCAGCACCCTGATTGCGGGGGTGACCCGCTACGTGCAGGATGTCGCCGCGGAGCGCCGCGAGGTGGCCCTGCAGCGCGCCGAGACGGAGAGGCACGCACTCGACGCGCAACGGGAACGCGAGGCGGCGCAGGCGAGTCGCGACGACGCGGAGTTGATGCTGGCCGACGCGGCGCTGTACCGGGGGCGCTCGCTTGTCGGCCTCGGTCACTGGGTGCAGGCGAAGCGCAATTTCGCCGAGGCGCAGCGCATCTTGGCCCGTCGCGACCACGACAACGCTGCCGTCGCGGCCCTCGGCCTCTGGGATACGGCTCGCCTGGCACCGGAGCCAGTGCAACAGTTCCAACTGCCCGGCGGGGGCACGCCGCAAGCGCTTCATCTTGCCACGGACGGCTGGCGCATGCTTTCCGTGGAGGCCGGCGGCGAGGCACACGTTTTCGACGCGGCACAGGGAACGCCGCTCGAGCCGCCGCAGGTGTGGCCGAAGGCACCGGAGGCCGGGTGGCTCGTGCAACCCGCGCCGGTGGTGGAGCGGTTGCGTCCGGGAGCTTTCCTGATTGCGTCCGCCGACGGGACGTTGCGGCTGATGACGCTTGCGGGGGAGGAGCCGCCAGGCGAGGTGCGCTTGCCCGGGGCCGAGCTCGGCGCGGTACTGGCAACGGCGTCGCGGCCGGCGTCGCAACGCGAGATCTGGGTAGGGACCGCCGGCGGCACGCTGGTGCGCTGGAACCTACGCGACGGCTACGAAGTGCAACGGATTGCGCAGGCCCACGCCGGGGCAGTGTTCGCGCTGGCCTGGCACGAAGCGAGCGCCACGCTGTTCAGCCTCGGGGCCGACAACACCCTCGCCGCGTGGAAGCTTGACGAAACCGCCCCCGGCAACCATGACACGGCGGAGCCCTTCGAACCTTCCTGGCGCGTAACCTTGCCCCACGCGGCCACGCCCGGCGCGCTTGCCGTGGTCGAGGTGGCGCCGGGTGCGGCACGGCCGGGGCTACGCGTCGTTGCCGGCACCGAGGAGTATGCCGAGGCCTACGACGCGGAAACCGGCGAAGAGGTCGACACTCTCTACACGCACCGCACCGGCGTCCGCACGGTCGCCGCCGCCGAGCTCGGACACGTATACGTTGTGACCGACGGTCACCTGGAGCTACTTTCGCTGAACCGGCGCACACCGCGGCTGCTTGACGAATTCGCGCTGCCTGCGGACGCCGCCACGGTGGCGCTGGAGCCGGAGGCGGGGCTGCTGCTCGCCGGCTTTGCCGAGGGGCGCGTCGCCGTCTACAGTCTCGGCGTACACGGGGGCGTACAGGTGCGTACGGGGCACCGTGCGCCGGTGACCGCGCTTGCGAGCGACGAGGCGCTGGCAGGGGGCGGCGCGAACGAGGCCCGTTTAATGCTCAGCGGCGACGCCGACGGGGTGGTGCAGGTCTGGGACGTGCTCACGGGGCGGCTGTTGCGCGAGTTCCGCCACGCGGGGGGACGGGTTCTCGCCGCCGGCTTTGCCGCCGACGGGCGCAGTGCGGTTACCGCTGCGGTACACGAAGTGCGTCGCGAGACGACGCTGCGCCAGTTCGACTTGCTGGCCGGCGCGGACCTCGAACGGATCACTCTCGATCACGACGTCTCCCCCTTGCTGCCGGTTGCGCAAGGTGTCTCCCCGGACGGGCGCCGGGTGCTGCTACACCGGCCGCCTGCGCCTGGGGAGACCCACGACCTAGACGCGACTCCCGCACAGCCGGGGCTCTACCTCTGGCACGTCGGCGGCTCGCGGGTGCCGCAGCCGGTGCCGCGCTCCGTTGGCGTCGAGGCGCCGGGACGGACCGTCGCCTTTGCCGAGCAGGGGCGGATGCTCGTGCAACTCGACGCGCACACGCAGACGTTGCGTCGCTGGCGGCTTGCTGGAGAATCCGTCGTGCCGCTTTCGCCCGAGCCGCTGGTTGAATTGTACGACTCGCCGCAGTCGCTAACCCTCAACGCCGCGGGGACGCGGCTGTACGTCTCCTACCGCCACGCCGCCCGACTGGACATATTCGCTCGCGAGCCGGCTACGCGCACCTGGCAGCGAACCGCCCACCTGCACGGCGAACATGCCGAGCGGCTCGGCGAGATGATTGTCCTCGGGGAGTCGTCGAGTTGGCCTCACTTGTTGACCCTCTCGGGCAACGAGGCGTCGGCGGCACTCTGGCACTTCGACGAAGGAGCCGAGTTCGACTCGCCACGCTACGTGTTCAGCACCCGGCCGAGCATGCCGAAAACCGTACTGCCTCTGCAAAGCGCCCCCACGGAGACGAGCCGCTTCGCCTTCGGCAGCGACTCCGGGCTTGTGCAAATCTGGAAACTGGAGCTACGTGAAGGAGCCGGCGGCAGCGGCCACGGCCAGGGTTTTGCCAATGACAGAATTGGTAACCGTGGAGACGGGCACGTCGACCTGCGGCAACGGGGGAAGTCCTACGCCGCCCAGGGGGCGTGGACCTTCGCGCACCGTTGCTTCGAGGAGTCGCGACAGCGTGGCGACGCAGTGCCGCCGGCGCTTGCGGCGCGTGCCGCGTGGGTGGCGAAAGCGCCGGAGGCCGTTGCTGACGCGCGTTCCCGCATGAGCGAGTCGGAGGTCGACGAGTTGGCCCACCGACTCCTGTGGCACAGCCTCGCTTCCGAGGAGTGACACTTCCGAAGGGCGCGTGCCTCGCAGGGTTAGCGCCCTGCGCTCGCCTCAAAACGGAAACCTCAACGGCCGTCGGGCGTTGGCCCTGTAAGATTCGCCGCATGAGGATTGAAAAAGCGGCTGTGGCTTCCCCTTCGGCGGTATGCTATTGCTCCGCTTCCACGTGGGGGGCCGCAATGCGAGCGACCCCGAGGCGCCGGCACGTGAGGACTCTTGCATGTTCATTGACCGCAGCTCGCTGATCGTGCCGAATCCGCCACACCTGCATTACGGCATGGCGGTCGCGGATGTCGACGGCGACGGGACCTACGAAGCCTTTGTCTGCGGATTCGCCCAGCAACGTGAAGACGGCGGAGACGTCTCGCTGGGTGGGCCGAACAAGGTCTACAAGTGGGAAGGCACCGCACTCGTGGATATTGCCGACCCGGTGCTCGCCGACATGGACCGCGCGGCCATTGCAGCTGCGGCCGCCGACATTGACGGCGACGGGCGCGAAGAAATCTACGTGCTCAACAGCGACACCTTCATGGGGCCGAAGCGCTTCGCCGACCGCTTGTTCGACTACCAGGGCGGCGAGTGGATTGACCTCTTCGAGTTGCCCGAGAATCAGGCGGTGCTCAACCAGACCGCCGGGCGCAGCGTCTGCGCCATTGACCGGCTCGGCAACGGCCGCTACGGCCTCGTCGTCGCCAACTACGGTGGGCCCCTGCGACTCTACGAGTTCACCCCGGAGGGAATCCTCGTTGACGTCGCCCCGGAGGCGAACATTGCCTTCACCACCGGCGGCCGCTCCTTGCTCTGCATGCCGCTCGTCTCGCAGGTCCACATGGACATTCTTGCCGGCAACGAGAACAGCGCGAACTTCCTCTTCGCCAACCAAGGCAACGGCACCTTCCTCGAAACCGCCCGCGCCCGCGGCCTCGACGACCCGCGGGAGCACGCCCGCGGCCTCGCTGCGGTCGACGGCGGCCATGGTCGCCTCGACATTGCCCTCGGCAATTGGGAAGGGCGCCACCGCTACTTCCGCCACAACGAGGGCAACACCTTCGAGGATGTCGCACCGCGCGAGATGGCCCGGCCGAGCCGCGTACGCACCCTGCTTGCCGGCGACTTCGACAACAACGGTCGCCACGACCTGTTCTTTCAGAACATCAACGAACCGAACCGCCTGTTCATTCGCTCCGGCAACGACGAGTGGCACGAGGCCGACCTCGGTGCCGCCGCCGAGCCGCATGGCCACGGGACCGGCGGCGCCGTCGCCGACTTCGACCGCGACGGCCGCCTCGAGCTCTTGCTCGCCCACGGCGAATCTGCCGGGCAGCCATTGTCCTACTACCACGGTCCCGACGTCGACCGCGCCTGGCTGCGCGTCGAGCCGCGCACCATCTTCGGCGCCCCGGCGCGAGGGGCCATTGTCTGGCTGCACACCGACAAGAGCGTCCAGGTGCGCAGCATTGACGCTGGCAGCGGCTACCTGTGCCAGATGGAGCCGGTCGCCCACTTCGGTTTGAAGAAGCTAGAAGAGCGCATCCAGCGTGTCGTCGTCCAGTGGCCGGACGGCACGACCCATCAGCAAACCAAGGTCTCGCCAAATCAAACCCTCGTCGTGCCCCACCCACGCCGTCACGAATAACGGCGGCTCACACAACAAGGGGATCAGAAACGGCGGCAACGGAATTCGCGCGCCAAGCCCACCGACTTCGTCGGTGGGTCGTATTCAACCGACCATTTGTATTGCCACGGTACTTTGCCTCCTCCCCTGCAAACGAGCGGAGCCCACCGACGCAGTTCGTAGGCTTGGAAAACT
>SKZP01000540.1 GCA_007127275.1 Planctomycetota bacterium | reverse complement strand
GCGCCGCAACAAGGTGCTTGCCGACCTGAAGGGAATCGAGGATCAGTCGGTGAGTCGGCGCAAGGAAAAGCTCACCTGGGGCGTGCATATGCCGGATGACGACGAACACGTCATCTGGGTATGGTTCGACGCGCTGATTAATTATGTCTCCGGGTTGCTCAAGGAGGAAGTGGAAAAGCGGGCCGACGAGCCGGATCCGCTGCCGTTCGACGAGCTGATCCAGACGGAGAAGTTCAAGACCTTCTGGCCGGAGTCGGTGCACCTGATCGGCAAGGACATCCTCTGGCACCACACGCTGATTTGGTGGGCGATGCTCTACGGCGTAGGGCTTGAGCCGCCGAAGCTCGTCTTTGCGCACGGCTGGTGGACCGTCGAGGGGATGAAGATCTCGAAGGCGCTCGGTACCGGCATTGACCCGGCACTGATTACCCAGCGCTTCGGCAACGACCCGCTGCGCTACTACGTCTTGCGCGAGATGACTTTCGGCGCCGACGGCGACTTTTCGGTCGGCCACCTCGTGCAGCGCATCAACACCGACCTCGGCAAAGGCGGCCTCGGCAACCTCGTCGCCCGCACGCTCAACCTCGTGGAGAAGCACCGCGACGCCAAAGTACCGGCGGTGCGCGACGAGGCCCTGACCGAGGCGGACCGGGCGCTGCGCGAGGCAACTGAAAAGAACGTCGTCGCATACCAGCGACATATCGAGGCCTACCAGCCACACCTCGCCGTTGAGGATCTCTGGAAGATTGTGCGGGAGGCGAGCCGCTACATTGACGACGAGGCGCCGTGGAAGCTGGGCAAGGCGACCGAGGACGCCGCGCAGCAGGCGCGCCTCGACAACGTGCTCTACCATCTCTGCGAGGTCTGCCGCATTCTCGGCGTCGCGCTCGAGCCGTTGATGCCGGAGACTGCCGCGAAGATGGCGCAGAAGCTCGGGCAGCCGCCGCGGTCGGTGTTGAGTTACGAGCCGGCCTCGAAGGCGCTGTATAAGCGAGTCGCCTGGGGTGGCCTCGTGGCGGGCACCTCGGTGAGCAAGGGAGAGAACCTGTTTCCGGCGATCCGCTCCGCGCTGGATATGGACGTGGCCTTCGAGGGGGAGTGGGCGACGATCAAGCTCGGCGGCTTCCTCGAAACGGCCACCGCCGAGGAGCTCACCACGGCACTCGACGACGTGCGGGAAGGTCTGCAGCCGATCCTCGAGGCACACGCGAAGAAGGGTAACCGCCAGAAGCACAAGAAGCCGAAACGGCTGCGCTTCGACGTCGCGGATCTCGTCTACTGCTCGGCAACCGGCGCGAAGGCCATTGCCGCGGTGCGCGAACGAGTGGCGGAGGTGCAACTCACCAACGTCCCGGAAAGCCTCGCCGAGGTGCTCGCCGAGTACGGCAGCGCCTCCCCGTAGGCCTACGGCGCCGACGGGCAAAAGGAAGCGCGAACGGAATGGACGTAGGCTTTCCGCGCATCTCCCATCAAGCCTGCACGCTTCGCCCGTCGGTCGAATCCCGCCCCCGCGACTCGTGAGCCCGGACCGCGTGCGCCCCCGGGCGAGGCCCGAGCCGTTACGGTCTCGTCTCTGCGGCGAGCGCAAAGCGCGAGGCGCTCGCTTTGCGAGGCAAACCGGCGTGGCTCCGTGCTTCGCCTCGCGGGGCTGGCGCCTGGCGCTCGCTGGATGTCGCCAAGACATCACCGCGTTCGGGCGAAGCCGAGGGCTTGGATACCCGAGCGTACCTTCACTTGGAGGTGAACGGGTGGGCTTCGGAGTTCTTGTGACACCAGGGGGACGGTGCTATAGTCCCCCGGCCTTGAAGCTGGCGCATTGCAAGGCTTCGCGGAACTCTGGTTGAGCGAACCACCACTCACACAGCCACGAAAAGAACGAGCACAATGGCGACCTTTTTTGACGACGCATGGACTCCCGAGGAGTCGAACGACACGCCCAGCGAGGGGGCAGAGGGCGGCAAGCCGGCCGACGACGACAGCCAAGGGGCCGTGGCGACGACCAGCGAGGGGCAAGATTCCGAGGGTGCCGAGGGGGAGCTTGTCGGAACGTGGCGGCTGCCCTCGCCGGATACGGAGGAAGGCGACGAGGAAGGCGACGCGAAAGAGGGCGACGACGGCGAGGAAGAGAAAGAGCCGGAGACCGTTGCCGAGGTCGAGTTGCGCAAGATCGACATGTGCACGCGGCGCATTGTCGTGCGCTACGACGAGGATTATGTCGCCGACGAAGTTTCGAAGAGTTTTCGCGAGATCAACCGCTCGGTGCGCCTCGACGGTTTCCGCCCCGGCAAGGTTCCGCGGCCGATTCTCGAGAAGCGTTTTGGCAACGACATTCGCGAAGACATCACCTACAACCTCATGCGTCACGGGGTGACCAAGGCGCTCGAGCACTTCTCGCTCGAGACCCTCGGAGAGCCCTCGTTTGACATGGATGGAGACATCCTGAAACGCGGCCCGGTGACCTTCAAGGTGACTCTCGAGGTACGCCCCGAGTTTGAACTCGGCGAATACAAAGGAATCAAGGCGCTGAAGCCTGCCGTCGAAGTGACCGAGGAGGAAGTACAGCAGGAAATGACGCGGGTACGCGACGAGCGGGGCGCCTGGCAACCGCTCGACGACGCACCGGTCGCCGACGGGGACCAGGTGGAGATCGCCTACCGCGTCCCTGCCGAGGGCGATCTCATTCTGGAAGAAGAGGGAGAGGAGTCATACGTCGACAAGGACGAGATCGACGGGATGAAAGTCGTCGAAGGGGAAGGGATTGTCGGCCTCAAGCCGGGCGAGTCGCGCCGCGTGAAGGTCCAGGTACCGACGGAATGGCTGGATACCGCCGAAGGCGCCGAGAACGCCGACGACCAAGGCGAAACCGTCGAGCAAGAGATCGAGGTGAAGATCAACGAGGCGAAGCGCTGGGAGCTACCCGAGCTCGACGACGAATTCGCCGAGGAGTTGGGCTTTGAGACGTTTGAGTCGTGGAAAGAGGACGTGCACGACTCGATCAAGAAAACCAAGGAGCGCATGGCGGAACGGGTGGTGCGCGAGCAGGTGTTGGCCGAGTTGACGAAGCGCCACTCGTTCGAATTGCCCGAAGGGCTCGTCGAGGCGCAGGGGGAGCAGTTGCGCAAGCGTCGCGCCTCGGAATTCATGCGCATGGGAGCCGATCCGGAGGTGGCGAACAATCTCGCCTACAGCATGGACGTCGACTTCGAGAAGATTCGGGAGGAGATGCGGCGGCAGTTCGTGCTCGACGAAATTGGCAAGAAGGAACGAGTCTTCGCAACCGAGGACGACTTCGAGGGGGAAGTCCAACGGATTGCCGATGAGAATCAAGTCGAGGTGGAGCGCATCGAGGAGTATCTCGAAAAGCAGGAGATGGAAGAATCGATTCGTGCCGACTTGCGCGAGCGCAAGATCATCGAGTTGCTGTTGGAGCACGCCACCGTCGAGGCCGTCGGCTCCGACCAATTCGATCCGCTATGCAAAGAATACGGCCTGATTCAAGACGAAGATGACGATCACGATCATGAGCATGATCACGATCATGAGCACGACGAACCGAGTGATCGCGACGACGACGATCAAGCCGACGAGAAAGAGGACGAGGCGGAAAAATCGTAGGGCCTCGTGCAACCAGCGATCAGCGTCCAGCGACTACCAACCAGCCACCCAACCACCGATCAGCCATGTACGACCGACACGACCTCCGCGACCTCGGCGAAATGAGCGAAGCGCAAGGCTTCACTCCGTATGACTTCGTGATTCCGCAAATCATCGAAAAGACCGCCCGCGGCGAGCGGATGTACGACCTGTTCAGCCGCTTGATGGAGGACCGCATTGTCATGATCACCGGTGTGATCAACGACGCGCTCTCTTCGATCGTCACCGGGCAGCTGCTGTTCCTGCAGAAGGAGAACAAGAACCTCGCCATCTCGGTATACGTAAATTCGCCCGGCGGCGACGTAACCGCCGGCCTTGCCATTTACGACACCATGCAGTTCGTCGCCCCCGAGGTATCTACGGTGGCCATTGGCCGCGCCGCTTCGATGGGAGCGGTGCTGCTCGCGGGCGGCGAAAAAGGCAAGCGCTACAGCCTGCCGCACTGCCGCATCATGATTCACCAGCCCTGGGGAGGCATCGGCGGCACCGCAGCGGACATTGAACGCCAAGCCGGCGAGGCCCTGACGATCAAGCGGATGCTCAACGAAATCCTCAAGCGGCACACCGGCCGCGATCTCAACGAGATCGAGCGGGACACCGACCGCGACCACAACATGTCGCCGGAGGAGGCCAAGAACTACGGTCTCATCGACGACGTCATCACCACGCTGAAGAAGCCGAAGGAAGCGGAAGGCGGCGCATAAACGGGGCCGCAAGAGGCGGCGCGGAGAAGTTCGGTGCCCCTATTATTGCCGCGGTATGGCGACGGACGTTGCCCCTCAAGCCCACCGACTGTGTCGGTGGGCTTCTTTGCAGGGGAGGAAGCCAGTCAAGAAGCGACGCGGTCCACGAAGGATGTTGTTCGCGTATGTCGTGTTGCGCGCTCGTTCGCGTACCGCCGCCGTAGAATGCGTGGCCTCCGCGTAGGTCATCCGGGAGTCCGCCGACGCGTTCGGTCGGTGAGCGAATTTGCGAATCACCGAAAGGTTACCGGCGTTCGGGCTCGCGTCCTTCACGTGCCTCGTTTTCGCTCGCCGGGTCGGCGGTGCCTTGGGTGACGCAATTGCGGCCGGCGTCCTTGGAGTCGTAGAGGGCGACGTCGGCCTTGGAGTAAAGCGACGGGGCGGAAATGGTACCGCGTTCGCCGTCGGCGACGCCGACGGAGATGGTGATGCTTACTGGCTCGCCTTCCGTGGTGAGGTTGTGAAACGACGTCCGCTCGACTTCGCGCCGCAACTTCTCGGCGAGGTGGCTCGCTTTCGTCAGGTCGGTCTCCGGCAAAATGATGGCGAACTCGTCGCCGCCGAGGCGGCAGACAATGTCGGCGTTGCGCGTGTGCTGCTCCAGCAGGCGCGCGAACTCTTTAAGCAACAAGTCCCCCTGCGGGTGGCCGAGGTTGTCGTTGACCTCCTTGAAATGATCTATGTCCATGACGGTCAGCGTGATTTCGCGTCCGTATCGCTTCGCACGGTCGAGCTCACGTTGCAGGCGCTCGTCGAAGAAGCGGCGGTTGTAGACGCCGGTGAGGTCGTCGATCACCGCCTGCTGGCGCAGCTTCTCGATCAAATCGAGGGTTTCCAAGCGGTGGCCGATCACGTCGGTCAGCGTAACGAGCACCTCGAGCAGCGTGCGGCGAATCGCCTCGTCGGGCGTGATGATTCGGTGGGTGTCGGGATGAAAGGTGACGACGGCCATGCCCTCGATGCGCCCGTGAATGTGCATCGGCACGGCGACGGACTGCTCGTCGAAAACCTTTTCGGCATACGAAGCCTTCTTATACAGGATCCCGGCAAGCTCGGGATGAGCCTCGGCGTCGACCACCTCGGGATAGGCCTCCTCGGGAGAGGCGGCGCGACGGATCAGTTGCGTGCGCGACTCGTCGAACAAGAACAGCCCGGCCTGTGCCAACTCCATCCCCTGCGGCGAGGTGAGAAACTCGCACGCCTCGGAGAGTACCTGCTCACGCTTCGGATACGCCTCGAGCAGCTTGGTGAAGCGCGGCGTGCGCATGATCCGCTCGGTGATCTGCATGATGCGCACGTTCGCTTCGATGCTGTGACGCGTCTTCTCGCGTTCCTTGTACGCCTGTTCGCGTTCGCGTTCGACGGATTCACGCAAGGCTTGCTGCCGGCTCATCGGGGCTGTGATGTCGCGCGCACATCCGAGGGTCACCGGCCGGCCGTGCCATTCGGCCTGCTGAATGCTGACTTCGCAGAGGCGCACGCCGTGGTTGCGGCTCTTAATCGACACCACGTACAAACGATCCTTCACCGCGGGCAATTCCTCGGACGACTCAAGCCCCAAGGCATCGGCGCGGCGGCGGTAGGGACGCTGCGTCTCCTCGGAGTCGGACGGGGCGAGCAAGTCGGCGGCGGTTACGGTGCCGGAGAGCAGCTCTTGCTGGCTGTAGCCGGTAAGCTCGCAGAACGCCGAGTTCACCGAGAGATAGCGCTGGCTTTGCAAGTCAAGGATGTAGAACGCGTCGTTGGCGTTCTCGAACAACAGTTGCGCGAAGCCGGTGGCGGACAGGTCGAGCGCCGGGAGTTTGCTCGAACTTGACGAGCCGACCAGCGGATCCCTTGCCGTCGACGGATGTGCCGGTCCCCCACCGCGCCCAGCACCCGAGCCTGCCACGGCAAACGGATCGTCGCCGGGCCACGGGGCAAACAAATTGGGGAGTCGTTGCATCATCATTTTCGGAGCCCATCTCCCCCCAAAGCACGGGAAAAACCGCAACGAACGAGCGGAAGATACCTCATTAACGGCATGGATCCCACGTTTGTTCATCCTTACGCACCGCTCGCCCATCACTTATTACGAAGGAGCGAAGAAAACGTTCATAAATTTGGGGTTTGGCGGTGGAAGGCCCGGAGGAAAAAGTCGAGTCTCCGCCCTACAGGGCTACGGAGGGGCGAGCACAGACACGCGGGCAACCGTCGGCGCCAACGGGTCCTCTTTAGCCGTTCAACGCGCAGCACGCACCCGCATTCCCCACGAGTTAACGCCGGTGGGTATTCAAGAGTCGCCCTCGGGGCTACATGAACCGAGCCCGTGGTTTCGACGGCACGCCGGGGTTGCGAAAGCAGGCGATGCTCGGCGGTTGCAACCGTGACTGGTCACGGGACGTGCATGACGCTAGGATCGGGCGACTTCCCGCACCGTGGGTCAACGTTGCCCTGCCCCGTCCTTGTTTCTTCGTCCCCTGGCTCGCCATGACGGATCCCACTTCCTCGGATTCCTCCGCACGTTCGACAGTGCCCCGCTCGCATGCCGTCGCGGCGGCGCTCGCGGCGGGCAGCACCTCCGTTGACAGCAAGAGTTGGCAGCAACGCTTCCGGCCGCTTGCCATCCACGTCAATCTGCTCGTCGGTGCCGGCTTGCTCGCGCTGCTCTGGCTCGGGGTCGTCGTTGTGCTCGGGTTGCTCGAGGAGGCGAGCCAGATCGAGTAGGCAGCGGCATGGTTGCTGTTTTTGTTGCCGGTGATGGCGCTGTTCGTGTT
>SKZP01000559.1 GCA_007127275.1 Planctomycetota bacterium | reverse complement strand
TCTCTCGAGATGGGGTTTAGGAGCTGTCAGAAAATTACTTCCAAAAGTTGAGCTACTGCGCGCGGCTCTGCGTCGTTGTCGTCGGTTGCGCTGCTCGACCGGACTCGTCACGCCTTCGCTGCTCACCTTCCTCCGCCTTGCATAGCCTTCGCTCGTAACGCTCAACTTTCGGAAGTAATTTCCTGACAGCTCCTTAGTCCTCCAGGTGCCGGCGAGCGTCGCGGATGCGGTCGGCGGCGCTGTTGAGTTCGTCGCGAACCGCGCGGTCGTCCAGGGTGCTGGAGCCCGTCGCAATCAGGTAGCCAAGCAGGCGGGCACGCACGGCTTCGAGCGTCACGAGGCTGCGCCGGTAGGTTTCTTTCTCGGCCTCCGTCTTCGCGTCACTCACTCGCTGCACGACCTCCGTTGCGAAATCCCGCAACAGCCGCTCATACAATCTTATGAGCGTCGCCACCTCGCCGAAGCGAACCTCTCCCGGCAAACGGACAATGTTCTCCGCAGCATCCGGCAGCGCTACCTCCTGCGCGAGAGGTGGTGCCACGTCCGCAGGCAGGTGCGCAGCCAGTTGGCCGGCTGCCTCGGTGAGCCGCGTGATCTCCGCGATGTCGTAGTCGCCTGGCTCACTTTCCGCCGACGTCTCGAGCACGGCGAGGTGCCCTTCGACGAAGGGTAGCCACCAACGGCTCACGGCTCCGTCCCCTTCGAACTCGGCAAGGCGCTCGAAAAGGTACAGGCTGCGCACGTGCTCCAGTACCGCGGGCACGTCGACGCCTCCTCCGAGGATTTCTACGGCGGCTTCGCCGAGGACCACCCAGTATGCGGTAAGCAATGCGGGTTGCATCTTTTCCGGTGTGCGCTCGAACTCCTCCTCGAGCAGTTCATCTAGCAGGGAGGTAAGGTCGCGCACCTGCCCGGAGCGCCCCGCTTCGCGCACACCCGCTTGCAGCGCGCGCAGTTTGGCGACGACCCGGTTCACCTTCGTGGCCCACCGCTCGCCCCAGCGGTACTCCATCCTCGCAAACTCCTCCTTGGCGTCGCGGAGCAAACGGTTGGCCTCCTCCAACGTGCCGCCGCCGGCAAGCGCGGCAAGTTGTACGTCCAGCACCGCGGGGCGCAGGGTGGCTCGACGGTTCATCTCGAGCGGTTCTCTCGCAAAACGGCCCATCATGATCTGACCGCGCTCGCCCGGTCCGGAAACGGCGACATATTCGGCCCAAAAAGTGCGCTCGTAGCGGCGGAGGTCGTAGTCGGCATACTCTTCGAGCGACGCACCGTGTAGCGCGCGCGCGTCGCGCAACAGCTCGCGCAGTTGCCGGCGGTCGTCGACCTCGGCGCTTGCGGCGCGCAACCACAGGGAGACGGTGCGGTCGCGGTTGATCAACGGCGCTACCCACGGTTGGCGGTAGGCCAACGCGGTGTGGAAGTGCGCGAGTGCCTCGGCAATCCGTTGGGGGTCGCGGCGCGCCTCCGGCTCGGTAAGGATGGCGACGCCGAGTCCGTTGTAGGCGACCACGGCACCTTGGGCGCTGGGGGCCGCCGCTTCGTCACTGCCGCGCAGCGCGGCTTCGAAGTGACCGCGCGCCGCTTCGTACTCACCTTGGTCGAGCGCGAGTTGGCCGAGCATCACGCGAGCGTCGGGGTCGTCGCGCAGGTCGTTTAACAGGCTGCGCGCACTCGACAGGGTCGCGGGGCGCCCGGCCGTCGACGGGTCGCTCAGCAAGACGGTGGCTTCACCGAGTTGCGACTCGGCAAAGCGCGTTCGCCGCAGCGTCGCCATGGCTTTGTAGGCGTTCTGCGCAACCTCGAACTCCCCGGTACGTAGGCTCGTGCCGGCAAAGGTGGAGAGCGCATACGGATTGGACGAGTCCGCTTCGACGGCTCGGGCGGCGGCGTCACGGGCGCTTTCCATCTGGTGGCGCGCCAGGTAGGTGGAGGCGTCGCGCATCGCCTGGCCGAAGATGAACCCGAGCACCGTTACGACAATCAGGATCAGCGCTACAATGCCAAGCAGAGCCGTGGCAATCAGTTCCGCCGCCGACTGCCGCGTGAGTCGGAAACCGCGCGCGGAGTGATGGTCGAGGCCGGAGAGTGAACCGGGAAGGTGATTGGACGTCATGTCGTACGCCTTCGCACAAACCCCGGGGGAGGAGCGCCTGCACAGCATACACGACGCAAGACGCGCGCCAAAGCCTCTCCTGGCCGTGCGGGTAAGAGCCGGTACTTGTTTCAGCAACAATGTTTGGGCGGAACCACGTGCGTAGGGCGGGCCTCCGCGCCCAGCCCGTCCCGCCGGCGGAATACGACGGCGCATTCAATCAACATGCGGGTTGCCCCCCGACGGTTTTAGACGGGTACGTTGCGCGCAAGCCGGCGCGGAGACTCGCCCAACATTCGGAAGACGCTCTACACCGCGAGCCGGTTGGAATCCGGAAAAGCCAACGTGCCGCGGCCTGTGGGTCGAAACCCTCAACGCGTGGGTCCCACGAACCGCGGCCCGCGGCTCGGTCTCCGGGCTTGCAATTGCTCGTTGGGAGAATGCACCGCCCACCCCGTTGTGACTCGCTTCGCCCTTGCCAAGCTGCTACCATTTGTGGGCGCGGCCTTGCCTGGCAGCTTCTGTCTTTTTTCCGTTGGTTTGCGACTTCCAAAGCACGGAGATCGTTGGCGTGTCCTTACTCGAAAACGACCTGGTTCCCGGACCCGGGCCGGAAGAAGATTCGGACGACATGTTCGAGGCCATTGCACCCTCGCCGCGCGCCTCGTCCTCGAAGGACGGGGAGGGGGAAGATGCGAACGGTGCCAAAGGCAAAGACGGCGCGACGAGGACAGGCACGACGCGTGGCGACGGTAGCAGCAGCAGCGGCGCGAGTACCGGTCACACGACGGCGGTGACGCGTACGCGCGTGGGCGCTCGAATGATTGCCTCGATTGAGGGGGATTTGATCGAGGTGCCAGAGGTGGCCGCGCCGTTGATTCGGATTCTGGACCAGTTCGTCGAGGATTCGTTGCCGAACATGCAGGCGGGGATTGCGGAGTTTGCGCGGCTTGCGAAGCAGCACCTCGAGGTGTGGGGGCTCAATGCGCCGATTAACGAGGCCGAGCGGTTGAACCGCCTCGCCGTGGTGCCTGCGGATCCGATGAAGCTGCATGAGTCACTCGACGACCTTGCCGTTGCGGCGCGGTATCTTTCGCGTATGCGACCGGAGGAGTATGTCGACGCGGGCTCTTGGCAGTTGTTCCGCAATGTGCGCAAGGCGCTGCGTAGCGACAAGATTGACTTTCTTGCCGAGGTTTGCCGCGACCTAACCGAAGCGGTCGAGCACGACCCGCACCACCTTCAAAAGGATTACTTGCCGCGGATTGAGCAGCGCTACAACGAGTTGGTGGCGCGGGAACTCGAGCGGTTGCGCTTTATTTTGGAGGTCTCGCCCGAATCCGCGGAGGCCTACCCCATTGCGCAGGCGCTCGGCGAGATTGACCGCGCCGTCGGCTCTCTCGAGGACTTGCACGGCAAGCATCCGCTACCGACGTTGGGCGCCTTTCTCGACGAGGTGCACGCGCGCCGTAAGCCGTTCATTCCGCGACTGATTGAGCACTGTGAGGCGGGGATTGAGCGGCCGGAGTTCGAGCGGATTGTCTACCTGCTCGGCGCCCTCGACTTGTTGGATCCCGAGCGGCCGAGCGGCGAGGCGTTGCAGCCGGCGCGCCGTAAGCTCGAAGAGTTGCTCGCCGGGCTCAAGCAAGAGCTGCGCGACATGGTTGCCGAGGCGCTCTCCAAGGCGGAGCCGGCACCGGCGTGGCGCGTTCTGAAGCTGTTCGAGTCACTGCCGGAGACGGAACGGGAAGCCGGAAGCGAGTTCGGCAAGCTCCAGTCGGAGGTGCAGGCACATTACGAGCAGCAATTGGCCGCGCTGGAGCAGGCCATTTCGGCGGCGCTTGCCGGCAACGACCTCGAGCCGGTGGATGATGCGCTGCGACGACTCGAAGGGCTGCTGGAAACCGTGCCCGAGCATTCGTTGAAGCCGAAACACGGCGAGTTGTTGCGGCACAAACAGAAGATTCTCGAGGCGCTTTCGCGCGAAGAGGCCATCCGAGCGGCCTACGAGGGCCTGAAAGCGAAGGTAGACAGCCTGTGCGCCAACGGCGAGGCGAGTGTCGCCGAGGCCAGGGGGGTGCTCGAGGCGCTTGAACTGGATACGCTCGTGCCGGCGGAGGTGAAGCAGCCGTTGCGGGACCTCGCGAAGTCTCGGCATGACCTGCTTGCTCTCTTGTATGCTGCGCTCGAGCAGGAGAGTTCGGCGAATGTGGAGAAAAAGCGCCAGGCGGCGGAGGCGCTTTTGAACGAGGAGGACCGTTATACGTTGCAGCCGTTGCTGCAGAAGGTGAACGAGCACCGCGAGGAACTCAAGGCCATTGAGGAGCAGCTCGCACAGGTCAACGGCCTAAAGCAGACATTGCAGGGGGCGGAAGAGACTCCCGGGCCCAAGCAGGAGGCGGAGCGCGTCGGTGCGTCGTTGAACGAGCTGCACACCTCGAAGCGCTTCGGACACCCAGGCAGCGTGACCCCGCGCCAAGCGCTCGGCAAGGCTGTGCGCATGGCCAAGCGCATTCGCGTCGACCTCGACGTACTCGCTGCCGCCCCAGGGCGGGCCTTGGACGGGCTCGGGTCGTTCAGCCCGGAAAGCGTCGAGGCGGCGGAGGCTCCGCGGTTTGCCGGCGCTCAGTCGGAGTTGCAGGCGGTGCAGAAGGAGGCGGCGCCGACGCTCGAGTACGCGGACCTGCTCGCCGAGCAAGTGAAGCGTGCGGAGTCGGCGGCCGGGAGCTGCCAGGAACTTGCCCTTGCCTGGCACGAGATACGCGAGCGAATGGAGGCGGATCTCGACTCGAAGCGCGTGCGCGGCGGGCACAAAAGCGAAATCTCCGAGGTTGCCGCCACGGCCGCGGGGAGCCGCGAGCCGTTTAAGCGGTTGGATTCGTATCTCGGCGCGCAAGGACGCATCCTCGCGTGGTACGACACCCAGCTGGAGTCACTCGGCGAGGTTGGACAGCGCGTTGACGAGGCGCTCGTGGCGCGCAACCACCGGCGCAAACGCGTGCGCAACGCTGCCGTGCTCACGGTGCTTGTGGCGTTGCTGGTCTCCGGCGGCATCTACGGCTGGATGCTGTATCAGGAACACCAGCGCTGGCAACACGTGCAGGACTTGCTTGCCCAGGCGGAGGCGGCGCTGGACGAAACCGAGCTCGAGCCCATTGATGCCGTCCTCGAGGAGAGCCACGACTTTCTCGCCGAGGGAGAAAACGAGGCGGAATACGGGACGTTGTTCGCGGATGTGCTTGAGGAGTTGGAAAAACGGCGAAGTAGGTTCGCCGAGCTCGACGAGGTGATGGCGCGGCTGCGTGAGGCGGCAGAGGAGGCGCGTGCGCGTAACAGCGGTTTCTTGGCGGTACGCGACGAGATTGTCGAGTTTCGCGACGAGCGCGCGCTTTCCCGACATCACGAGGAGCTCGAGGCGATGCGTCTCGACATGTTGCTGGGGTGGGTGGAGCTTGCCGCACAACCGGGGCTCGAGCCGGAAAGTGGCCTTGGCGACGCCCAAGCGGCGCTAGCCGAGGTGCAGCGGCGCGTCGCGGAAGTGGGTGGAGCGGCGCTGAATCCGTTGGTGGAGCCGGTCGTCGAGGCCTTGCACGCGCGGATTCGTGAGTTGCGGATTGGCGCATTGGAGGCGCTGGCCGAGCCCGGCTTCGAGGCGGAGCAGCCGGAACAGGTCGCCGGTGTGCAACGGCGGCTCGAGCAGGCGGTGGCGGAGGAAGAGTATCCGGAGGTCGTTGCCGCTGGGGAGAGCCTCGTCGAGGACTTGCAGACCCACTGGGCCGCGCTGCGCATTGCTGCCCTGCGCGAGATTGCCGAGCGCGGCCTGGCGGCAGAGGCGGTACACGTTCTTGAGGCGGCGCGAGCGGAACTGTCGGACGAGCTTGCCGCCGAGGAGGATCCGCGAGTCATTGCGGCTGGCGAGGACATGCGTGCCGAGCTCGAGGAGCACTGGGTGTCGCTTCGGATTGCGGCGCTCGAGGCGCTGGCCACGCCCGGGTTTGACACACAGCGTCCCGTGCAGGTCACTCGCGTGCAACGGCAAGTGGAGCAGTCGGTGGCCGACGAGGAGCATGGGGAGGTCGTGGCCGCCGGGGAGCGTCTCGTCGAGGAATTGCAGGTGCATTGGGTTGCGCTGCGCATTGCCGAGCTTGATGCGCTTGCGAATCCGGGTCTCGAAGCGGACAGGCCGCGAGAGGCGGCGCGCGTGCTTCGACGCCTGGGAGATGCCGTCGACGCGGCGGAACATACCGAAGTAGTCGCCCACGGCGAGGAACTCTTGGACGAGTTGCAAGCTCATTGGCTTGCGTTGCGCATTGCCGACCTGGACGCGCTGGCGCAGCCCGGCCTCGAGACCGAGGTGCCGCGAGAGGTACTGCGAGTCCGGCAACGGGTCGAGGACGCCGTGGCCGGCGTCGAACATGCGGAAGTCCTTGCCCACGGTGAGGATCTCGCCGAACGGCTTCAGGCACGCTGGCTGGAGCTTCGGATTGCCGAACTCGAGGGGCTTGCGCAACCCGGCATTGCGGCGGACGAATTGGAGGTGGCCGAGGCGGTTGAGGCGGAGTTTCTTACCGCGCTGGAGGCAGAACGAAACGCCGAGGTCGTCGACGCGCTGGAGCCGACGCGAGAAGAGCTGCGCGAGCGCATTCTTAGTTTGCGCCTCGGCGAGCTAGGGGAGATTGCCGAGGCCGCACTTCTCTCCGAGGATCCCTCGGTCGTTGAGGCCGCACGGGATACGCTTTCCGCAGCGCGGGGCGACCTCGAGGAGCCGGAGTTGGTCGCGCAGTTGGAGCGCTACGTGGAGAGGCTCGAGGAGCGGCTTCAG
Source organism: Planctomycetota bacterium (assembly GCA_007127275.1). Classification (GTDB taxonomy): domain Bacteria; phylum Planctomycetota; class UBA8742; order SKZP01; family SKZP01; genus SKZP01. Next base: position 238 of record SKZP01000559.1, on the reverse strand, counting down.
TGGCTGCTCGCCCTGGCCGCGCTGCGCGAGCGCATGGCGGCATTGTTGGCCAATGCTGCGGCGTCACCGGACGAGGTTGTGGAAGAGCACGAAAAGATTCGTGCCGAGTTGCGGAATGTGGTGGTGCCTGTAGGTGAGCCACCGCCGGCGGAGATGCTTGCGGTGCCGCTTGCGGACGTCGAAACGCGCGAGTGGTTGTTGCTGATTGCGGATGAGGCGCTTGAGTCGGATACGCAGC
>SKZP01000063.1 GCA_007127275.1 Planctomycetota bacterium | reverse complement strand
CGCCACCCAGCGCCGCGTCTCCGGCGTATCCGCCAGATGTGGCTCGGCTGGCGGCAGAGTGAGGCAAAAGCCCATAAACTGCCGCTGTCCTTCGGTCATGCCGACGAACTCGGTCTCCAATCCCGGCAGCCAGGCAACGGGAATCAACGACGGTACCGACATGAATGCACCTCCGGCGAACAGTGGTCAGCAAGCTTTCGTATCCAATTGAAACGTAAGGCAAGACAGGCCGGCAACAACTTCCATCACACGGCAAGCTCCCTCCGGCGGCTCCGCGGGTACTCCTACTTCGGGCCGCTGTGCTTGCGTGGCGCCGATTCTACCGTCGCGTCCGTGAGGGGGGGCGCTGAAAATCGGATGCCCTGCGCGGTCGCGTCGTTTAACATGGAGCTACATGTCGAGTGCGCGCCGGCCGGCCGGTGCGACTCTTTGTCGGTGAACGTCGCGTGGCGTGCCGTGGGTCGGTAGGAGTGCGAACGCGAGGAAGGGTGGCGACCATGCAGACGACGTGGAGCCGCGGCGAAGTGGTGGGTCAGCAGTTCCGACTCGAGGAGCCGGTGCCGGGATGCGGTGGGATGCTGCCGTTGTGGCGTGCCGTCGACGAATCCGCGGGCGAGTACGTGCCGGTGCGCTGGCTCGTTGCGCTGGACCCTGAGCGGCGCGAGACTGCCGCGGTTCGGGCCACCCTGCTGCGCCAGCAGGAGAAGCCGCCGGTGCGCTCCGAGCGCGTCGCCGTGGTCACCGACGTGGGGGCGACGTTTGCCGCGTTTGACGCCGGCCCCGGCGAGCCGCTCTCGGCATTGCTCGAGCGAGGGCTGCAAGACATTGACGAGGCGACACGACGCGGCTTGGCACTCGCCTTGTTCGAGGCGCTGCACGACCTGCACGCCGCCGGCGACGTGCACGGCGCTCTGACCCCCGCGGACGTGGCCGTGGAACTCTCGGCAAGCGAGTCGGACAACGCGGAGGCGCGCCCCGCAGTTCGCGTGCGGCTCGTGCGCGCGGGGTTGCTGGCAAGTGCAGGTGTAATGCCGGATGCGCCGGCGGCGCTTCCGTATGTGGATGGGGCGCAGCAGCCGGGCAAGGCACAGCGAGATCCGCGCACGGATTTGTTCGCCGCCGGCGCGCTTGCGCAACACCTGCTTGCGGGGCGACCGCTTGCTTACGGGGAGTCGCTGCCGCCGTGGCTCGTGCGCTGTGTCGGTCCGTGGCAGGAGCGCTACCACGACGCTGTCGCCGCCCTCTCCGCTGTCCGCACGGCACTCGTCGAGGCAACCGCAACGACGCAACCGCGAGAGCAACCGCAACCGCAAGATGCCGTGCCGGGCGCTGCCACCGAGGCGCGGAGTTCCGTGCCGGGCGTCGCCGCCGAGGCACCGAGTCCGCCGGCGCTCGCTGGCTCGACCTACGACGCCGACGACTCCGAGGCACCGCGCTTCTCGGTGGTGTTGCGGGAGCAGCAAACGCTCGACGTACCGAAGATTGCGCCGTTGCTCGTCGAAGCGCTCGGCATGCACCGCATTGACGCCAACCGCCGCGTGCGCCGCCAGCAGGGGATCCTGACGCGCACCGCCACGCCCCAGCAGGCCCACGACCTCGTCGAACGCCTGCACGCCGCGGGGATTGCCGCGGAGCCGGTAGGGGACGAATTTTTGGAGCCGGTGCCGAAGGCGCGCGCCGCGTTTTACGTCGACGGCTACGACGAAGGACTGCTCGTCACCAAGGAAGGGGATGAGCCAATGCCGTGGGAGCGCGTCGACTGGGTGGCGATCGCCCTTGTGCCGCCGTTGGATGCGATACCGCTGCCGAGCACGCCGGAGGCGTTGAAGAAGGCGAAGGGGGAGTCGCCCGTGGAGATGAAGGGGTTGACCGCCGAGGAGCAAGCCGCGCTCGGAGCGACGCTCAAGCGGCGCCAAGCGGAGGCGATCAGCGAGTCGGTCTCGCCGGCGCGCAATCCCATTGCCGAGCTGCCGCGTTGGCTGGATGTCGTTGCCAAGGATGAGTTCGACGCCTACGAAAAGGAGATGCCGGACGCCTACATGGATATTGCGCTGCGCGCCCCGGTGACGCGCTACCGCGTCCGCGCCCGGGAAATGCTCCCGGCGGGACTGGGCACCGAGCGCACTCCGAACTGGCTGCGCAACCTCTGGGTACTCGCCCACCGCTTCGTCGAGTTCCTGCCGAGCGACGCAAGCTCGCCAAGCCTCGAAGCCTTCCTGGAGCGCCGCCCGGATTCGCTGATGTGCGTGGATCTGCTCGCCGAGTTCGACGAGGCGCAAACCTGGCTCGCCTACCGAAAGCGCCAGCGAGAGCTCGACGCGTTGCTTTCCGAGTAACCACTGCGCAGAGGCGAGCGCTTCGACTGTTCGCCGTCGGGTCAACGTGCGCAGTGGATGGATTCCGCGGCTTTCCATTTCCCAAGCCCACAGGCGAAGCCCATGGGCTTGGCAAGACGACTTGTCCACACGTTGGAGATGCACGCGGAAGGATTTCCTTGCGTGAGAGTCGCGCTTGCTTGCGGTAAACTGAGTGGGTTGCCGCTACCTTGCTCACGTTCGAACTCGGGGTTTTCATGGTCAAGGCTCCCAGCCGTCGCGAGTGGATGCGGTTTCACTTTCGGTTGTACGCGCTCGGCTGCGGCTTGGCGGTGCTGGCTGTGTCAGTGCTTGTCGTGGTCGTCGCGACCACCGGCTGGCGCAGCGAAACGCGGCTCGTCTTGTCGCCTGGTGCGACACCGCCGGCACTCAAGGCGGAGCTTACCGACGACGGTGCGCTGCCGCCGCCGGTCGCGGAAGCGGCGCTCGCTTTCGAGAAAGGCGGCGAGACACGGAACCACGCGCGTCGCACCGTGACGCTGCAGGTTCCCGAGCAAGGCGACCTTCCGGAGCGGCTCGAGCCCCTGTTGACGCGCCGATACAAAAGCATGGCCGCGGCGTACCGCGACGCCGAACGAGAAGGTGTCGAGGCGGTTCTTTTCTCGGTGGATGCGCTGCTCGAAAAAGCGGCGACCGTCGAAGAAGGGGTCCTGCTCGGCCTCGAACGGCTGTTCGTGCACGGTGCGCCGGCAGCCGCGCAAGACGGGGAGCGCACGGAGATCCTCCCGTTGGCGCACTTTCTCGCGGCACTCGACCAAGCCGTCGTTGCCGCGGCGGCCGCCGACGAAGCGCAGGCTCCGCCGGCAACGGCGATTGTCGAGGCTCGCGCCTACCTCGCGGTCTCGCTGCGCTTCGTCGAGCGCGACGCACCAGTACCGGACGAGGCGCGGCTTGCCGAGGCGAAGGAGCAGTTTCTCTCGGTGCGCCTGCTCTCCGAGCCGCGAGGGCTGTGGGCGGCGAACGCGCAGCGACGGCGGGAATACCGTGCCTTGCGCGCCTTGATGTACCCGCTCGAGCCGCAGGTCGCCGCCGCGCTACGCAATGCGCTTGCCTACGACCGCGAGCACCGCGACGGAACGTTGTACGCGCACTACACCCGTTGGCTCGCTTTCCTCGAGGCGCTGTACGGCTACCACACCGGCCCGCGTACCGTCGCGTCCATGCTTTCCCGCGACGAGCCGCCGCAAGGCCCGGTCTCGCTGTTGCCCGTTCGGGCCCACGAGCCGGCGGACGTACACGTCCTCGCCTCGGATCTGCTCTCCGGGGCGGAGGACCGTGCGGAATTGCGGGCCGCGGCACGTACAACTGTTGCGGACCGTGGGGGCAACGCCGACGTTGCCGCGCTGCAACGCAAGCTTGCGCGTCTAATGCTCGGCGAGGCCGAGGCGGCGCCCGGCCCGCGTGACGCCAACTGGCGACGCCTGCGCCTGTGGGCGCGCGTGCCGCAGTTGCCCGGCGCCATGCACGAGCACCCCGAGCCCTACTCCGCCGCCTACAAGCTGCGCACAAGCGCCGCCTACAAGCGCTTGCGCCTCGGCGGCGGGGGACCGCGCGGGCAGGAAGAAACCGTGCGCGGCGTCGAAGTATTCGGCAGGCCGCTTCTTGGGTGGCGGCCGCGCGAGGAGGAGCGCGAGGCCGCTTTGCTGCGGCCGCCGTCGTTGCGCATGGAGCCCGCGCCGGAGGTGCTTCACCGTTTGCATATGGCCGCCCACGCCTTGCCGGAGTTGCTCGCCTCGGCGGGGCTCGAGCGTTCGCTGCTGCGGCGCACGCGCACCGTTGGTCCGGACGGTCGCGAACGCGCTGACAACGTACTTGGGCGGCTGGCGGCGGCGCGAGACTTGTTCGGCGCACTTTACGTACTCGAGGCCCGCAGCTTGGGCATTCGCCCGGAGCCGCTCTCCGAGTGGATGCCGTCGCAGTCCGCGCTCGCTGACGCTGACGCCTGGCTCTCCAGGGGCGGCTTTCGGCGGGATGTCGACCTCGACCGCGATGTGCGTGGCATATGGCCACTCTACACCGGTGCCGACGCGCTGGTCTGCCTCGGGGTGCGCGGCGTCACGCTCGAACCCGTTGCCCTCACGCTTCGCGAGGACGGCGACGCGACGCAAGCCGGCAGCCGCCACCTGGCGCTCGTTGCCGTGGCCGACCGGCAGTTGCACGCCAGCGACTCCCACGTTTTACCGACGCAAGAGATGTACCGCCTCGCCGCACCGCGCCTGCCGGCGGACTGGCTGCGCGCACTCATCCAGTGAAGTCGCAAACGAAACCACTAGCAACATGGAGTCCGTTTACCCACGCCCTCCGGCTGCAACGCGTCGCTTGGACATACGGAACGCAGTGCACGAGTGGCTTAACAATAAAGGTTGCTGGAAAGGAAAAAGGTGGCGGCGGGATTCGAACCCGCGAAATATGGTTTTGCAAACCATCCCCTTGGACCACTCGGGCACGCCACCACAGGTTGAGCGCGGCTTTGAACGTTGCCGCAATGGTGGCCTGCGCATCTGCCGCCGAGCGCGGGCCACGCTTCGCGAGTATAGGAAGGGTCGCGGCCCTGTCAACCAATCCCCCGAATTCGCGTAGGGCTGTGCGTCCCTGGAGTGCGGAACCACTACCGACGAGGCAGTCGGGGCAAAAGTAGGCCGCAAGATTTGAGACCGTAGGTGAGGCAACTGCGCACGACCCCGCTCGCTTTTCGTTGGCTGCGCTGCACAACGTACCTGCAGCCTCCCTTGCGCAGTTCGCCTTCACTGCGTCGTATGGCCTTCACTCGTAACGCTTCCGCCACGGACTACTTCTTGACCGCCTACTACGTGGACGGCTTTCATTGGTTCGCGGACTCCCCGAAGGCCCGCAAACGAGGCCCGCTTCGGTGTCGCGTCGGGCCAACAACTTGGACGTCCAGGCCACTGGCCTTCTCGGCCGCCGCCCCGAAACCGCGTGCCGCCCCTGCCGTGGCAATTACGGCAGGGGCGACACCGGGTCCGGTCGGTCTACCACAAGGAAGGGAAGCAAATCCCCTTCACTTAGGAATCAATACGAATCAGACTGCGCTGCGGTTTAGAATTTTCTGATTTTTTGCGCGAGCAAAACCTCCAACAATACCCCAAAGGGGCTTGCTGCGCACCAGTTTGGTAGCCTGGGCCGTGGCCGTCGCGAACTTCCAGACGCAAAAAGCGGGCGCGGCAACGCCTGACGGAGGCGCAACGGGCCGCGTCGCAAATCAGCCAAGGGGGAGTTTCTTGCGTCGCGGAGTCGAGAAGTACCACGTATTAGCGTGTGAGGAACCTGCTGATGCCGGGCGCGGTCCGGTTCCGTTGGCGGCGGTTGCGTGGTAGGATTCCGCAGCATCGGAGCCACACCAATCAGCAACGCTAGACCGAAAGCCACGACCGAGCCGGCCGGCGTGCCGTACTCCTGTACCGTCGCATGTAAGGAGCCTGCCATGGCCCCGATTGTCCCCCCCCAACCTGTGGACTCTGCAACTGTCTCGCACCTCGCTCAAAGCCTGCAAGCGGGTGGGCGTTGCGCGTTTTATAAGGCTCTGGGCATACGCACTACGGATCTCGACGACGAACTCGCAACGGCGTCGAACGAACCGCGGCAACAACAACTGCAAGTACTTTTCGGCGAGCTACGGAGCGACAACGTCGGCTACGAAGGAAAAGCCGGCGGCGACGACGCGACGCTCGCGACTTCGACGGAACTTCAAACGCTTGTGCAAGCAGCCTTGGCCGACCATGACACAATCATGTCGGCCTCTTTTCGTTTCCACGAGGCGGCGGCCACAGCGACGCCCGAAGATTACCGCGCATTGCTCGACGTGGATCCGGACAGCGAGCCGGAGGCGCTCGCTGAGCCTTTGAAATCCTTGTTCGACGCGGTTCAGAGTTGTCCGTTTTGCCGCTGGTCGGCGCGGCTGACCTGGCTGCGTGAGGTGCCTCGCAAGGAGCGCACCCCGTTGGAAGAGCTGGAGCGCCTGCTTATCGAGCCGGCGCTGGTGTGGCGCGAGTTGGAACTTGCCTGGACGCGGGAAAGTGCCACCGTCTACGCCGCCGCGGCGACGGCGACGGCGAACACGCCCGCCATTCTCTGCTTCGACGGCCGTACCGGCGAGCGCATCCGCCCCGAGCGCGTCGACGAGCCGAAGTGGCGCGGCGACGGGGAGGGCAATCCTGGCCCCGGGGCCCACACATCCTCGGGCGGTTCGGCGACAGGCCGCGTGCACCTTTCGTTGTTCGGCCTGCCGGCGCGCTACTCGCACTTCCGCCTGTTGCTGCTCGGCAGCTCCCACCTGCAAGTGCTGCTGACTGGTGACGGCGCTTCTCCCACCGGCGGCGCCGCGACCGAACTTGCGCTTCCCTCGCTCGACGAGATTGAGCGCCACGCGCCGGACGTGCTCGCCCGGCTAGCCGCAACCGACCACCTCCCGGAAGTGGTCGTGCCTCAGTTTCCCGGCCGCCTCACCCCGTACGGGGAGCACAGCACGCTGACCTGGCAGTCTCCGCCCATTTCCCCTGTGCGACTGCGCCCCGACGACATCATTTTGTGCAGCCTGTACTGACGACTGCCGCAAGCGGCCCGGAGATGTGTGGAGCTCTTGTTCAGGGAGGTATTGGCAACGTCGCTGCTCGTCGGCGAGTTGCCGGGTGCATCCGGCTCTGGCGGGCAGTATGACTGTAGCGTTTTCCGAACGTCGGGCCTTCGCGCCCGGCCGGTGTGCAATTGGCCGACGAAAAACGTCAGCAACCACCCGAATGCCGCATGAGTGCGTACCGTCGCACGGCACTCGTAGCCCGGACCGGGTAGGCGCGGAGGCCCGCCCTTCGTTCGTG
>SKZP01000308.1 GCA_007127275.1 Planctomycetota bacterium | reverse complement strand
GCTGTCGGGGAAGTGACCGGCTTCTACCGCAATTATCACTCCATGCGCTACGTGCGGGACCTGCTTGTGTTGCGGGTGCGCTACGAGCCGACGCGGGACTTGCTCGAGGCGTTGAACGACTCGTTCGGCGACATTCTCGTCGAAGGCAAGTACGAGGTCAGCGAGGCGTTGCCGGAGGAGGCGAGCGAGACGGAATTGACGGAGATGCCGCGGATCGTGTGCCACTTCGACCGCTACAATTACGGTCGCCTTCGGTTGTTGATCGACTCCATCAACCGCCTCGGGGTGCGCGAAGAGACACGCCGCGTCGAGGAGCCGCCGCACCCGCAGGAGCCGATGGTCGAGGAGGAGGACGACGACGAGGAGTTCGACGACAAGCATATGGCCCCCCCCTCGTGACGGCGTTCGTCGCCATCACTCGCGCAGACCGCAGGCGAAGCCGCCGACCGTTCCTGGAACGCATACGCCTCAGCGAAGGCGCAGCGCGACGGCGAGCTTGAACTCGTGGTCGACGCGGCGCACGCCAGGGGGCGGCCTCGTATCCTCGCGAAAGACGTACAACGCGCGCACCCAGATATCTTCACCAATGGCGAACCGCAGGTAGGATTCGTTGCGCAGCAAAAGATTCTCGGTGTCCTCCAGCACGGTGAACAGCCGGAAGCGGTTGCCGACGAACAGGCCGCGCACCACTCGTTGCTCCACGTCGACGCGCACGTCGAGGCGCACGAAGGTGCGGTGGTCGAAGTTCGCCGCCGGCTGGTACTGCTCGTGGTTGAGAAGCAGGCCGAGCGCAATGGTATACGACGCATACGGGGCCTGCTGGAACAAGAGTCCGTCGGCCGGATCCTGCAGCACCGTCCAGCGCACGCCGAGTCCCGTATCCAGTCGCAAACTCATGCGGCGCATCTCGTCGAAGCCGGTGTCGAGTAGCGCAAACGGCGAGATGGGGTCGTTTGGCAGCAGCGAAAACTCGACGAGGCCGTCGAGGCGCTGCTGCAGCGTTTGCTCGTCGCGCAGGCGCAATTCGTAGTCGGTGCCGAGTGACAGGCGGTAGATGTCCGGATGTTCCAGCGTGAACAACACATCCGAGTGCAGCATCGCCTCCGAAATGTTGCCGGCGAGCACCGACGCGGAAAACTCCACCTCGAGTGTGCGAACGGGGACGGACGGCTCCCGCGGGTCGCCTCGCAGTTCCGCGACCTCGCGCTGCAGCTTGACCACACGTTCACGCAAGCGGCGCACCTCGAGCTCGGTCGCAACCTCCGGCTGCCGTTCGCCGTCAGCATCACCGACTTCTTCCGCCGCCTCGTCGCGCGCGGAGTCAGCGGGCGACGGGTCCTCCTCGTACTGCGCAAGCGCGGCCTGCGCCGGCAGAAGCGGCAACCACAGCAGCGCAGCCGCGACCAACCAATGCGTGCCGAACCTGTGCATGAAGTGCGCGGGTAAGGGGAAGTCCGAGGGCAAAGCACGTACCCTAGCAGCACAAGCCACCTCCAGCCAGAGCCGGCCGCACCCTCCTGGTCGCGCCGTTTACGCGCACTCGACAGGCGCGGGCCATGCAACTATGGTAGCCGGTCATCATGTCTGAAGGCGCCGACGGAAAGCGAGAACGCTCGCTCGAAGGCTCCTTTTCGCCGGCACGCTCGCGCAGCACGAGAGGAGCGGTATGGAACGGCTCGAGGTCGTCTTCGTCGGACGCGTGCAGGGGGTCTATTTTCGGGCGACGGCCGAAGACCTGGCGCGCGACTTTGCCGTCACCGGCTATGTGCGCAACGAGCCCGACGGCAGCGTGCGGCTTGTCGCCGAGGGAGAGCGAGACGAACTCGAAGGCTTCCTCGCCGCGGTCAAGCAAGCGAAGCGTGACAACATCCAGCGCACCGACGAAGGCTGGCGACGCGCCACCGGTGAATTTAACGAGTTTCGCATCGCCTACAGATGAGACCGAGCGACGGGTTCCCGTCGCACGCATTCGTTCCCACACTAGCCACCACCCACCAGGATTGATGCCATGAACGCTGCCAAATCGCCTGCGGACTCTCGAATCCGGACCAGCTTTGTGGTGATGCCGGAGGAGACGAATACGCACGGCAACCTGTTTGGGGGTGCACTGGTCGCGCACATTGACCGTACCGCGGCGATGAGCGCCATCACGCACTGCCGTACCGCGACCGTCACGGCCTCGATCGACCGACTCGACTTTCTCGCCCCGGCGCGCGAAGGACATTTTATTCATCTCGACTCGCGCGTCACCTTCGTCGCTCGCACCTCCATGGAACTACTCGTCGAAGTGGACGCCGAGCATCCGCTGACCGGCGAGCGCTGGGGCATTTGCAAGGCGTTGCTCACCTTCGTTGCCGTCGACGAGAACTGCCGGCCGACGCCGGTGCCGCCGCTCAAGGTGGAAACGGGCGAGGAGAAACAGAATCAGCAAGAAGGGCAAGCTCGCTACGAGGCCCGACGGCAAGCGCGCAAGAGCGACGCACCCTGAGCGCTGCCGGTGGGGGACAAGCCCGCTTGTGAAAACGTTCAAGGAGCCACGTATGCGTATGCGACTTTCCGAGGTTGCGTATTTCGTTGACGACGTACCGGCTGCCGTCTCGTTTTACCGCGCGCTGCTCGGGGAGCCCGAACACAAAGGGACCGGCATCGCCATCTTTCGCGCCGGCGACGCCAAGCTCCTGATCCACGAGCGGTACGAGCCCAAGACGCCCAAAGATCTTCCCTGCGAGGACCACGTCGCCTTCGCCGTCGAAGACCTCGAAGCCACGTTGGCCGAGTTGCGCACGCAAGGCATATCCATTGAACGCGAACCCCACGTCTTCCCCTGGGGCAAAAGCGCCTACCTGCGCACCCCGGCCGGCAAGCTTGTCGAACTGGAAGAATCTCCTCGGCGCGACGAATCCCACTGAGCCGTCAAAGTTCAACAGCAACGACGGGTAGCGCTGTGCGACGCTGGCGGGGTGCAGCCGGGTCTTGTTGGCCACAACATGCAGCGTCTACCGTATGTGGGGCGGGCTGCTTCCACGCCGGCCGGTGCGCAACGAACCAGCCAGCCAGGTTCGGTCAGCGACCATCCCGTATGCTGTATGTATGAATGCGCGCCGCCGGACTCCCGCGGGCGGGACGGGTCGGGCGGACACGGAGACCGACCTACGTATGTGGTTCCGGTGAAGACATGTTTTTGTACCACAAGTTGACTGCACCCCGCTGGCGGATTAGCGCTTGCCGAGTTCGAGGATGGCGCTGTCGAGGCGGTGCTGCACGGTGTAGCGCTCCATCACCGCGAGCGTATCCCAGATGGGCGGCGTGAAGGTGCGCCCGCTCAGCGCGACGCGGATGGCTTGCAGAAACGCGGTCTTGTCCTTCTTCTTCGTCCACTCGTAGTCGGCCAGGATGGCCTCGCCAATCTCTTCGAGGCGTGGCGCCGTCCACTCGTGCGGCTGCAGGTTGAGCAACTCGTCGCGCAAGCGCTTGAACGCCTTCTGGACTTGCTCCGGCTCGAGGCGCTTCGTCGCCGGGGCGAAGCTTTCCTTCGTCAGGTCCACCTCCCAGGCGGCGTAGAACCAGTTGACCCGCGCAAAGTCGCTCAACAAGTCCATCCGCTCCGAGGCAAGCGCGCCGAGGTCGTCGAGCCACTCGCCGACGTAGTCCTGCACGCGTTGCTTGCGCTCCGCGTCGCTCAACGCCCGCAGGTGTTGGCCGGCAATGTGCTTGAGCTTTTCGAGGTCGAAGACGGGGCCGGTCGTTTTGACGCGCTCGAGGTCGAAGCTTTCGACGAACTCGTTGTGCGAAAAGAATTCGCGGTCCTCGCCGAGCGAGTATCCTTGCAAGCCGAGAAAGTTGAGCAACGCCTCCGGCAACACGCCAATGCGGCGGTAAAAGGTGAGGCTCACCGGGTTCTTGCGCTTACTGATTTTCGAGCCGTTTTCGTTGCGCAACAGCGGCATGTGGCAAAACAGCGGCTTCTCCCACTGAAACGCCTCGTACATACGCCAGTGCAGCGGCATGGAAGCAATCCACTCCTCGGCGCGGATCACGTGCGTCACCTCCATGACGTGGTCGTCGACGACGTTGGCGAGGTGATACGTGGGCATGCCGTCCGACTTGAGCAGCACCTTGTCGTCGGTGTCCTTGTTCGGCACGGAGATCTCGCCGCGCAGGTAGTCGGCAAAGACGGTCTCCCCCTCGGCGGGCATGTTGAAGCGGATCACGTAGGGCTTGCCGCTTTCCTCGAGGCGCTTCACCTCCTTGGCGTCGAGGTGCAGACAGTGCTTGTCGTAGCCGTAAGCGAGCTTTTCCGCCTTCTGCCGCGCACGCAACGCTTCGAGGCGCTCCTCCGAGCAAAAGCACTTGTAGGCGTGGCCGGCCTCGAGCAACTTGTGCGCATACTCGCCGTAGATCTCTTTGCGCTCACTCTGGCGGTACGGCGCATGCGGGCCGCCGACGTCGGGGCCCTCGTCCCAGTCGAGGCCGAGCCAGCGCAGCGACTCGAGGATCATCTGCTCGTACTCCGGCCGCGAGCGCGCCTGGTCGGTATCCTCAATGCGCAGAATAAACTGGCCCTCGAAGCGGCGTGCCAGGGCCCGGTTGAACAGCGCAATATATGCCGTGCCAACATGCGGGTTGCCGGTCGGTGAAGGCGCAATGCGGACGCGAGGCGGTTTGGGCGGTGTGTACATGGAGCGACGTCAAGCGTGTGAACGAGGCAAGAACGAGCGTTCGACGTCGCGGCATGATGCGATGAAACCGTGTCGGGTGAAACCGTGAAACGGTGAGGCCGTTTCGGGGGGCATCCTGAATGTGTGGAAGCCCAATTTCAGGGACTCGTTTCGAATGCCGTTGCAGCCGCATCCGAAATGGTGAGTAACGAAAACTCGCGCCAGGCCCACCGACTTCGTCGGTGGGTCGTATGCAACCACTTGTGATGCCGCTGTGAGGTCTCACTTTCAAAGCGGGCGTAGGCCGCCAGCGACCGCCTGCGAGGCGAACCCACGGGGTTCCGCGGGTCGCCTGCAGGGCCAACGCCCTGCGCTCGGCGGCTCGGCGGGGAGTCGGCGTTCGTTTGCCCGCAAGAGTTCGGCGTTCTCCCGCGTGTGAGGGCGGGCCTGCGCCCCGTGTGCAGCGAGCCAGTCAGGCAACGCCGTATCTTTGAGGCTTAGTCTTCGCGCTTGCGCGGGTCGTGCTCGGGGTTGATGTAGTTGATCTCCCACGGACCGATGCTTGTGAGTTGTAGCACCGTTTCGCCTTGCGCATACGCGAAGTGCTCCATCTCGGGCGGCATGGCAAGATAACTGCCCGCGTCGAGACGCCGTGCCGCCCCTTCGTCGAAGGTATCTCCGTGGCCGAAATGCAGCGTGCCGGAAAGCACGGTCGCGCGTTCGACGTTGGGATGGGTGTGCGGCATGATCCGGAAGCCATCCGGCAGGCGCAACCGCATGGTGAACAACTCGTTCTTCGACGGGTCCCCTTCCAGCACCGCGTATTCGGCCCCCTCCTCCAGCGACTCGGGGCCTAGGCGCCATTCGATCTCGTCGACGGCGACCATGATTGGCTCGTCGGGTCCAATTCGTACATCTCCAACCGTTGTCTTTGCGCCGTCGCCGCCGCGCTCATCGGTGCCGCCGAGCGCTTGGTAGTCTTCCGAGCAGGCAGTGAGTGAAAGCATCAGGGCGAAGCCAAGCGTGAGGCAGGTTGCCGGAAGGGTCTTTGTCGCACGTATCATCGGGCGGTCTCCTTGAAGCGAGAGGGGGAATGTGGAACGTGGTGGGGCGAGAGCGAGGCGGGCGAGCGCCTCCGCACCACCACCGCATGGCCCGAAACAACGCGAAATGCCGTAGGCTGCCACCGCCGACGCTTTTGGCGAACTTGCCACGCAGGCGGGCGCAACGCGTGCGCGGGCTGCAAAAAATAGGCGTCCCTTGCTGGAAGCCGCGGTAGGATAGGACACGTTTAAGCGGGGCGGGTCGCTTCGGCTCGTGCCAATGATTGTTCGCACCGCGTGCGACGCCTTCCCCTCGAAAGCCCCGCTCCGGAGAGGCGCCATGGTAGCCACGAACGAGCCCCACGTAGTGCAGCGGCTGCGCCGGGTGCGCCGGCTTGGATGGACGTATGCAGCGTCGGTCGTGACGCCGATGTTGCTGTGGCTCGCCTGCTCGTCCTCCTCCGCGACGAGCGAGAGGCACGAGGTGAGCCACGACGGCCATCCCGAGGCGCATGAGCTACTCGGCGACATGGACGCGCCGGCTTGGGCCGCCCCGCTCGAGCAGCCGTGGCCGCGCTGGACGCACGCCGCGCGGGGCCGACCGACGGTGATCCGCTTCGGCTACGAACCGTTTGCCGAACAGGACCGCTTCGATATCAATGCACAGCGCATTAGCCGCCTGGAGGCGCAACGGGACGGTGCTTCCGTTTCCTACGTGCGGCGAATTCGCGAGGCGCGCATACGGATTGTCGACCTCAACGACGACGGGGGGATTGCCACTGCCGAGGTCTACTTCGAGCGTGACGACGCCCGTATCCACAGTGGCGACGACGAGGCGCGCGAGGATTCCCCCGTGGCGGGCAAGCGCTATCTGTGCCACGTCGCGGGAAACCGCATCCACGTCGAGCAGGTGGCCCCCGAGGCGAAGACCGTCGAGGAGTCGCGGGAACGCATACTCGTCTGGCGCGCGGTGCGCCCCGTGGTGCGCGGGCAACGTCTCGCCCAGGCGCTCGCCGCACGGCCGCAGCCAGTGGACAAGCCGCTCGAGCTTTCCTTCAGCCACCTCGCGCCATTGGTCGGCGCCGACCGGCACTGGTACACCGAGTCGGTCGAGACCCGCTTCCTCGGCAGTGCTACGGTCGACGAGCAAGAAGCCGCGGTGCTGCACCTGGAGGTTCACGCCCGTGTCGCCGGTCAAGGCGGCACCATCCAAACGGTCGAACTCACCGGCAACGTGGCGCTCGACAAACGCTCCGGCTTCCCGCTGCGCACGGAGTTGAGCTTTGCAACGCACGTCGAGTCCGCCTCGATCGACACGTCCGTCGCCTCGACGCACGCGGACGTGTTCGGCGAGCACCGCGTGCGCACCCAAACCGCCTTCCGCCGCGCCCCCGAGTAGTGTTGTGACACGTGGCTCGCCGGCATACCCGCGGGGGGCCACTGCGAAGGTCCGCTACTCCGCCTTACGAAACGTTGCGAGCTTCGACATCAACTTGCGCGTCGCGAGCACGAGGCGGGACT
>SKZP01000059.1 GCA_007127275.1 Planctomycetota bacterium | reverse complement strand
GGGCGAGCCAGTGGCCGTGGTAGCGCAGCCGCGTCTTCAACCGTTTTAGCGAGCCCGGCAGTTGCGGATTGAACCACAGCACGCCGTCGCGCATTTCAATCCCGGTGTAGCTGCGCTGTACGAGGTCAACCGTGCCGGCCATGGCGCCGAGATGAATCCCTTCCGAGGTGGTGCCGCCTTGGATGTCGTCAATGTCGCTGCGCAGCGCCTCGGTAAACCAGTCCCAGCCGTGCTCGCGGTCCATGCAGGTGCAGACCCATGCATTGACGACGCGACTAAGTGTCGAGCCGTGCGAGGTGCGCCGCGAGTAGTAATCCAACGTGCGCTCCCTCATCCGCGGCGTAAGCTCGTAGCCCATCTCCGCGAAGAGCGCCTCGAGTTGCTCGTGACCGAACAGGTAGAAGAGCATCAGCACGTCTGCCTGCTTGCTTGCCTTGTAGTGATCCGGGGCGTCCCCTTCCGCCTCTAGAATGCGGTCGAGGCGTTGGATGTCGCCGTAGGTGGCGCGGTAGCCGTCCCAGTCGAACTCATCCAGCGCCTCGTAGCCCTCGAACTGGCTCGGCACAAGCTCGCCCGTTTCGTCGGCATGGAAGGGAACGAACATGCGCCGGCGAATCTCTTCCCAGCGGTTGAACTCTTCGTCGGTGAGGTCGAGCTTCTGGCACAGTTCCTGCGTGCGGTCCTCGTCGAGATGCTCGAGCGCTCGCTTCGCGGTGCCCAGCGTCCAGACGGCGAGGACATTGGTGTAGGTGTTGTTGTCGAGGCCGGGCTCGTCGCTGCCGGGGTAGTGGGTGTGAAACTCGTCCGGCCCGACGACGTGGCGAATCACGTACCGGCCGCGGCAGGCGTCGTAGCTGGCTACGCTCGCCCAGAAGCGAGCAATCTCCAGCAACATCTCCGCGCCGTAAAAGGTGAGGAACTCGAGGTCGCCGGTCGCTTCGTAATACTGCCAGATATTGTAGGCAATCGCGCCATTGACGTGGCGTTGTCGGTGGGTGTGATCGGGCAGCCAGCGTCCGGACTTGGGGTTGAGGTGCAACACTTGCGTTTCCTCGCGCCCGTTGGAGCCGCTCTGCCACGGATACATGGCGCCGCGGAAGCCCGCGTCGCGGGCGTTGAAGCGGGCCTGCTCCAAGCGGTAGTAGCGGTACAAGAGCAGCGTGCGCGTCAACTCCGGCAACGTGAGGTTCATGTAGGGAAAGATGAAGATTTCGTCCCAGAAAATGTGGCCGCGGTAGGCCTCGCCGTGCCAGCCGCGCGCGGGCACGCCGGCGTCCCAGTCGATTGTGTTCATGGAGGTGGTCTGCAGCATATGAAAGATGTGCAGATTGAGCAGCGTCTGCGCCTCGCAGGACGGCTGCGCCACCTCGATCTTGATGGCCGAGCGGTGCCAGAGCCGCTCCCATGCTTCCGTATGGGTCTCGAGCAGGCGCTCGACCGACTCGAGACGCTCAATGCGTTCGCGTGCCTCGACCTCGGGCTCACTGATGGCGAAGTCGCGCGAGGTAAACAGCGCGAGCACTTTCTCGACGCGCAGCGGCTTGTTCTGTTCGAGCGTGCAGACGATGCGCTGCGCAATCTCCTCGCCTGAGTCCAACGTGCGGCGCTCGGCTGCGGCGGGGCGGTCGTGCTCGTCGAACACTTCGGTACGCACGGCCTGGCACATTCGCACGTGCGACTGCACGGTCTCACAGGTCAGGTAGATGCTGTGCTCGCTCGACGCACCCGTGGCAAGCACGCGCAGGTGCTTCGCGTTCAGCGCCCGGTAGCGCTCGACGCCTGCGTTCTGCACCGAGCCGTCAATGCCGCTCTCGATCTCGACGGTGCCGCTCCAGTTGCGCGCCGTCAGCGTCCACTCAAGCCCGGCGAGGTGCGCCTTGTCCATGTGCACGAAACGACGTGTGCGCAGCTCGCTCTCGCGCCCCGCCTCGTCCGTGAAGCGCAGCGTGCGGTTGAGCAGGCCGCGGCGCATGTCGAGCTCTTGCGTGTACTCCGTTAGCGTCACCCGCTCGAGCGAGAACCACTCTCCCCCCTCGACGCGAAACGTCAGCGGCAACCAGTTGGGCCAGTTGACGAGGTCTTCGTTCTCGACGACGCGCCCGGAAATCTCCGTCTCCAGGCGGTTGTAGCCGCCGGCGAGATAGGTGCCCGGGTAGTGCGGGCCGCCGGCACGGACCCACTCCAGCGCACCCCGCGTGGCGAAGTAGCCGTTGCCGAGCACACACAGCGCCTCGCGCAACGGCTCCTGCGAAGGCAGAAAGTCGTGGTAGAGGAGTGCGAACTCGCGCAAGCTGCGCCCGGTGGTAGGGGAGATGGCCACTGTCATAAGTCGCTACCGCAAACGAGAGTCACGCTTCGTCGCCACGCGCCACAATATGGACAAGGCGCGGCGGGTGCCGAATCATTCCCTTTGGGAGCTGGCAGGAAACCACTTCCGAACTCTCTACTCCCACACTCGTAGGGCTGCCAGGAACGCGCTCGAACGTTGAGCGTGGTGCCGGGACCTAGCCACGTAGCAACGCAGACGACAACGACGCGCCGTCGAGCGCAGGAGCTCAGATACGGAAGGTGATTTCTGGCCGTTCCTGACGCTCAACGCTTGGAGCACGTTCCCTTCCCGCTCGTTACAGGAGCTCTTGGCCTTTGTAGTAGTGGCGGCCATCGCGGCCGGTGTGATGATTTGCCTGATCGGCTTCGTCGTCGCCCGGAATGGGACGGTTGGCGCGGGCGCCGACGACCTCGACCTTGACCTCGCGCGGCCCTTCTTCGGGCTTCGGGGCTTCGGCTTGTGGGCGCTGGCTGTGGCCGTTGTGGCGCCCCGTACCCTGCGCGGGGATGCCGCCGAAGGGCCAGTCGTGGGACGGCCTGGCGCGACGCGCCGACGCCGTGGGTCCCGCGTGGGGGGCGCCGTCCGGCTCGCCGGGGGGTGCCTGCGGCTGCTGGTACGCGTGCCGGTACTGCGCTGCCGCGGCACTGTTCGGGTCAATGCCGAGCATGCGCAGCATGGCGGCAAGCTCCGGCGGCACCTCCCCACCGCCGTGGCGCATCCGCCGACGCGCCTCGAGAACCTGCTCCTGGCGCAACTCCAGCCCGCCCACAAGCCAGATGAACACGGCAATGAGGATCAGCCACGGATTGTAGAACAAACCGAACAGGACCATTACCACCGCAAGCACGCGACCGACGCCAACCGCCGCCGACGTCGCCTGCAGCCGAGGCATTCGCAAAGCGAGCAATCCACGCAACACGCGTCCGCCGTCCATGGGAAACGCCGGCAGCAGATTGAAGACGCCGAGTAACAGATTGACCGCGACGAACATGTGCGCGAGGTTCCACGTCGCCGGCTGCCCTGCCTGCGCCGCCGTCGGCGGATCTAGCAGCACAAACGGCATGGCAATCAGCGCAAAGACGAAGTTCACCGCCGGCCCGGCCAACGCAATCTTGATCTCCGCCTTCGGATTCTCCGGCATCTTCGTCATCCGCGCCATGCCACCAATCGGCGTGAGCAACACGTCTTTGGTGTGGATGCCGTATTGGCGAGCGGCAAGGATATGACCGAATTCGTGTGCGACCACCACAAGAACCAGCAAGGCAATCAGTCCAAACAACGGAAGCCAATTCGCCACCGGGCTGGTCACCGCCAGCAGCAAAAGGACCGCAAGAAATGTCCAATGCAGTCGAACCGGTACGCCGTAAAGTGTCGCAATGTGCATGACCGAGGCAATTCGTAAAGCTGCTCCAAAGGCGAACTACATCAACAACAGTTAACGTAGCGAATCCCCGTTTCCCTTCCAGCACAATGCGCACAAAAACGTCCCCAGCAAGAGGCAAGGGACCAAGGCGCGGCGAAGAACTCGAGCGCTCGCTCGTCGTTCCAACGAAAGCCGGACACGCACTGGGCAACGGGGGCGTGCGCAACAACCAACCATGCAAGCAACGGCACCGTCAAACAAGCACTCAGAACGTACGTCGCCGAGTGTGCACCGCACGCTGGTCGGTTTGGGCGGGCGCAGTGGTCCGCCCCACATACGTGAGTCCGCCGAAACCCTCTCTTCTGCAACCAAACCCCTTGTCAAATGGAATTCGCAATAAGCCCACGGGCTGCGGCCCGTGGGTCGCTCTGGAAATCCACCCACGGGCCGCAGCCCGTGGGCTTATTACGAATCCCAAACGCGACGGGGTTTAAACCGCAAGCCGTTTGGAATCCGGACCACAGGCCGCGACCCGTGGGCTTGAAAGTGCGGATCTCAATACGCGGGCTACAAGAGCCGGGCGCACCCTCGGACATGGCGTGGCGTGACAACGCCGCCGTCGAAACGTACAACGGGGGCGCGGAGTCGGTCGCTCGAACGAGCGTGCGGTCACCATTCAAAAGGAGCGAAGTGATGGCAAAGAAGGTGTGCGTGATCCTTTCCGGCTGCGGCTACCTCGACGGCGCCGAGATTCATGAGGCCGTCTGCACGTTGCTCGCTCTCGAGCAGCATGGCGCCGCGTGGAGCGCTTGCGCGCCGAACGTCAAATTCGAAGTGGTCGACCACAACACCGGCGAACCAACCGGCGAGCAGCGCAACGCCATTGCCGAGTCCTCCCGCATCTCGCGCGGTGAATGCCGGGACATCAAGGACGTGCGCCACGACGCATTCGACGCGCTGGTGATGCCCGGCGGCTTCGGCGCCGCAAAGAACCTCTCGAACTTCGCAAGCGCCGGCAAGAACGCCGAGCCGCATCCCGAGGTGGCGCGCCTGATCTCCGAGTTCATCACCCACAAGAAACCGATCGGTGCCATCTGCATCGCCCCGGCCACGCTCGCCACCGTGCTGAGTCAGCGCGACATCCTCGCCAAGCTCACCGTGGGCAACCAGACGGATCATGCCGAGCCGGTGCAGGCCATCCGCGACCTCGGCATTGAGCACGTCGACTGCGCCGTCGAGGACGCGGTGCTCGACGAGACGCACAAGATCGCCTCGACCCCCGCCTACATGCTCGGCCCCAGCGTGCTGCCGGTGTCGAAAGGCATCGAGAAGGTAGTCGCCGCCGTGCTCAAGTGGGCCTGAGCGGCTCACTCCTCGCTCGCTCGACAAATACGCCTGGCTACGCTACCAAGACCACGGCAATGTGACGTGGTCCGTGTCGAGCAAGTAGCGAACCGTCATTCGCTGCTGGCCTCCCGGTCCTGCTCTCGTTGTCGTTTCAACTCCTCCAGAATGCCGGGCGCGTTGGGGTCGTCATGGAACAGCCCCGCACCCGCCGTCCAGGGATTCTCCTGCTTGGGAACGGCAACGTCGATGGTGACCAGTTTGGCGGTGGAAAAATACTCCACGAGCTGGTCGCGAAGTCGAGCCAAGGCCTCCGCTTCCGTGGCCCCTTGGCCCGAAAAGTCGGGAACCTGGCTCGACCTCGCCACGAAGTCACCCTCGGAACGTTGCTTAACGAGTACCGTTTGCGGGATGTTTTGTGTGCTCGTAGACATCGTGTGACCTTCCTCCAGTGACGGGCCGACGTAATTTTACCCCGAACACGGCGGCGTTTCGAGCATGAGGCGCGCCCGTGGTTAAACGCGCGGTTGGCGTCAAACCCCGCGCCTGCGCCGGGAACGGGCGGTACTGGCCGCGCACCGCGAGGCGTGCTAT
This sequence comes from Planctomycetota bacterium, assembly GCA_007127275.1. GTDB lineage: Bacteria > Planctomycetota > UBA8742 > SKZP01 > SKZP01 > SKZP01. Next base: position 1,618 of record SKZP01000059.1, on the reverse strand, counting down.
GCAAGGGCTCGTTGGTTTCGATGGGCGCCGTTTGGTCCTTTGCGAGGGGGCGATTTTGACCGGCTACCGTACCGATCCGTCCACCATGGAGTCGATTGCCGCGGTGCTCGGGCAGCACAGCCGCTTCGTCACCGTTGCGCATCCGCGCATGGACGCCGATGCGCTCGGCTCCATCCTTGCCCTGGCCTTGAGCCTCGAGAGCGCCGGCAAAACAGCGCAGCCGCTCAGCCAAGGCAGCTACCCCGAGCAGCTCGACTACCTCCCCGGTAGCGAACGGGTCATGCGCTGGGACGAGTCGCAAAGCTGGCCCCACGACTGGTTGCCGGAGGTGGTCGTCGTCTGCGACATTGGCGGGCAGTCGCGTGTTCAGACGTTTCTGGATCAGTTGCGCCGGCTTTATCCGGAGGCGAAGAACGGCGAAGAGGCGAGTCCGCCGAAGCAACGACCAATTGTGGTGAACATTGATCACCACGTGTCCAACGAGTGGTTCGGCGACTATGCCTGGGTCGAGAGTGCCGCCTGCTCGACCGGCGAGATGGTCGTCGACGTGCTGCGCGCGGCCTCGCTGCCGATCGATGCGGACGTCGCGACGAATCTGTACGCGGCACTGCTCACCGACACGGGGAGCTTCCATTACTCGAACACCACACCGCGGGCGCTGCGCGTCGCCGCCGACCTTATCGAGGCCGGTGCAAACCCCAGCGAGATCGCCCGGGCACACTACCGTTCGAAGTCGACGGCCCAGATGCAGCTCGAAGGGCTCGTGCTAGAGCGCATGCGGACGAAAGCGCACGAGCGGCTCGCCTACTCCTACATCACGCTCGAGGATCTGAGCCGCCTCGGGTTGTCACCGGGCAAGGCGCAAGACCTCGTCAACCTGCTCACGCCGCTGGCCACCCTGCGCATCGCCGCGTTCTTCCTCGAGATCGAGGGCCCCGAGGAGCGCGTGCAGACGAAGCTGTCGCTGCGCGGCGAGGGGTATCAGAACTTGAGCGACGTCGCCAAGCGCTACGGCGGCGGTGGCCACCCCCGCGCCTCCGGCGCCACCCTCGACGGCTCCCCAGCACAGCACCTCGAGCGCATTGTCACCGAGCTAGCCGAGCTCGTCGCGGAAGAAACCGAGCAGCGCTTCTAACCCACACCACGCAAGCCCACGGGCTTCGCCCGTGGGTCGAACCCCCAAACACGCAAGCCCACGGGCTTCGCCCGTGGGTCGAACCCACGGGATGCCCTCGCGGCTTCCTTCCTGTGGCGAGCGCAGGGTGCCGTCAGACCCGCGAGGTGAACCCGCGTCATACCGTACTCGCCTTGCAGGGCTTGCGCCCTGTGCTCCCATGTTTCGTCCGACCATTATAGGACCCACGGTCGAAGCCGTGGGCTTGGATGGCGACCGGGCCCGAAACGCGACCGGAGCCGCCTCTTGCGAGACGACTCCGGCTCCGCGCGTTGATATGCACCGTCGTTCGGTCGTTGCGACTACTTTTTCACCTTCACGGGCGCCTCCTGCAGAATCACCACGATGTGGTTGGCGAAGAAAACGAGACTGTACGTCTTCTTGTCCAGATCGCCGGAGGCCCAGACGCGGTAGACGTTCTGGCCGCCGTGCTTGCTTTTGACG
>SKZP01000009.1 GCA_007127275.1 Planctomycetota bacterium | reverse complement strand
CTGAGCTGGCGGTCGATGACGTGAGAGATCACGTTCGGCACGGCCTGCTTCAAGTTGGCCACGAGGTGCTTGATCCCCTCGCCGACACCGCCTTTGCCTTGCGCCTGCTCGTCTTCCTTCGAGAAGGGGCCGGAGTTCTGCGCCTTCCTGCCTTCCTTGAACATCACAATGGCATCTTCGACGCCCTTGTTCGTCTCGCTGAAGAACTGCAGCACCTTGTCGCGGCGCAGCCGGTCGCCCCGCTCGATGCGGCCGCGCTCCGGCTCGAGCAGCCAGTCCCACTTTTCGCGCACGTTCAACAGCGTCAGGAAGATCTCCTTGAGGCGCTCACGCTTGATGTCGTGGCGCAAGTAGCTGTAGAGGTCCTGGCGCAGCCGCTTGACGCCGCCATCAGTGAACACCGGCGCGAGGCGCTCGCGCACGCCTTCGTCGTCGATCTGGTTGACGTCCTTGAGCTTGGTCTGCAGCGTCGCCTTCATCGCTTCGAACTCGGCCATGCGTTTGTCATCGAGCAGGTTCATCCGCTCGCGCAGCCGCTCCTCCTCGACGAAGGCACTGGTGAAGTAGAGCTTGCCCATCGCAAGCCCCATCATGTGCATCTTCTCCTGCAGGTCCTTCCAGAATGCCTTTTGGAACTCGGCCATCTCCTTGGGATTGAGCCGGTCCATCTTGTTGACGACGACGAAGATCTTGTTGCGAATCTCCTGCGAGTACTGGCTGATCCGGTCGATCAGTTCGCGGTCGGCCATGGCGAAGCCGCGGTCGCCGACGACGAGCACGGCGGCATCCGAGTCCGGAATGGCGCCGAAGGTGACCTCTTTGTCGTGCGCACTCGGCGCGTCGACGCCGGGCAAGTCGACAATCTTGACGTTCTCGCGGGCGAGCACCTCGTTGTTCACCGTGACGTAGACGCGCTCGATCAGCCACATATGGCCCTCGCCGACGCCGGTGGCCATGTCGCCGCTCTTACCCTGCGCGGAGAGGTAGTCGTCCTTGTTGACGATCGAGTCGGTGTAGGTGGTGTTCAACCGGTCGCGGTACTGCTCGAGCGCGGCGAGAAAGCCCTTCAGGCGCTTGGCGTTGTCCTTGATCGTCTCCTCTTCCGCCTGGTCGTAGGCCTCGATCGCCTGCTCGACGAATTGCTTGGCGGTCGCCTCGTCGAACGGCGAGAGATCCTTGATGCGGTGCGCAAGCTGGTCCTTGAACTGGTCCGAGCCGAAGACCTTGCGGTAGGCCCCTTCCACCGTCATGTACTTGACGACGACCCCTTCGCCCTGCAGGCCGTGCGAGCCGGTGACTTCGGTGACCGCAAGCGTGCAGACCCCCTGCGAACTCGGCAAGAAGCCGGGGGCCTCGAGCAGGCCGTTAACGAGAATCGACTTGCCGGCGGAGAAAGTGCCGAGCAAGGAGACCTGATAGCCGTCCTTGGACAAGAGCATCTCCGCCTTCTTCAGGTTGCGCTCGACGACCGCGTCGTCGAGCTCCTTGGCGCGGCTGCAGGCGCCCCGCCAACTCTTACGGTACTCCTGAAGCAGCTTGTAGAGGCTCTGCTGAACCGCGCCAAGATCCTCGAATCCCTGCTTGCATGCAGCGTCAAAGTCGTTGATTTCCATGGCTTGTGCCTAGTGGGGGTGGTGGTGAGTCGGGTCGTGGGTCGTGCGTGCGTCGTGGGTCGTGCGTGGGTCGTACGTCGTGGGTCGTGCCTGGGTTGTGAGTGTGAGTGTGGGTCGTGGGTCGTGCAGTGCCACTGGCCGCCCACGACGTACGACCCACTCCACCTACAACAAGCACTCTCGGAAGGCTTCTAGGCCCGCGGTCAGGTTTTCGTAGCGGTCGCGAGGGTCGGGGGCTAGGCAGCGGAAGACGAACTCGATGAAGCGGTCGCTTTCCAGTTCCGCCTTGCCGCCGACGACCAGGGTCCAGCGGTCGGCGACGTCGAGCTTCTTTTGGTAGAGGATGGGGAGGTCCTGGCGGACGCGCTCGTCGAGTTTGTCGTCGCCTTGGGTCTTGCCGGTGACGTAGTAGAAGCCGTCGCGGCCGCCGTTTAGGGAGTGGACCATCACGAGCGCCCAGGAGTAGACATCGCTGGCCGGGCACGGCGTCGGCGGGCGGCCGTGCTTCGGCCACAGCTCGGGATGCGCCCAAAGAATCACCTCCGGGGCCATGAACAGCCAGGAGTGGAAGTAGCCCTCCGACTTGGCGTACTCCTCCGGGTCGTACTTGTAGAGGAAGCCGAAGTCGGTGAGCACCATGTGGTACTCATCTTGCGGGCGGCGCACGAGGATGTTCGAGGGCTTGAGGGCGCCATGATAAAGGGGGCGCTGCTCGTAGTCCTTGAGCTCATGCAGCGTTGCCAACGCCTCGCCGACATCTAGGAAGCGCTTGATCTTCTGCTTAAAGGTGAGCTTGCTCTTGCGCATCAACTCGGCACCGTGTGGCTCGACCTGCAGGCGGTCCATCACCACGTAGTAGCGCTCCGCCTCGGCGTCGTAACCGACTTGCCGGTATTGGATCATGCTGCGGTGCACCGGCTTTTCCAGCAATTCGATCTCTTTGCGCATCTCGACGAGATCGGGGCGGTACGTCTTGACCACGTACGGTACCGCGTCCTTCGCCGTGCCGCTGACGCGCCGGCACAAATAGATCTCCCCCAAGGTGCCCGGATCCAAAGGCCGGATGACTTGGTACGGCCCGATCATCTTGGGCGTGCCGGTCTTGCTCATCAGTGTCTCCAAGCGGCAACGTACACCGCGCATGCGAAGAAGGGCACGCAGTGTCGGTCAACCTGTAAGTAGCGAACGTAGAGACGAATACGAGAAGGTGAACTCGCATACCGGTTCAAGCGACAACGAACCGGGGACACACCTCACATCCCGAAGAATGGGGGAGGCACAACCGGAAGCCTACCCGAAACCAGAGACCAGCGTCAACGGCATGCACAACTTCCGAAACGAAATATTTTGGACTTACGAAACCATTTACTTTTCGAAACCTCACCGTTTCGCCACAGGTCTTTGCAAAACAACACCTTAGATGGCTCGACGCGGACCCAGCGGGAGAGCACGTGAATTGCTTTCCGTTTCCCGCGAAACCCGATTACACATGCACGGATGCCTCGGGTCTTGCACTCCGACAGTAACGGGGACGGGTCGGTGAGCCGCCACGATTGGGCCAAAAAGCGGCGGTGCCCACCGCGCGGGTGGGCACCGGATGCTTGACGGCTTACGCGCTCGGATCAATCAAAGCCTTGGTGGCCTTCCGTAAGCGGGCGGAACTGGCCCATGCCGACTTGGGCGAAGGCTTCCAGCAGGCCCGGGTCGAAGGCGCCCATGCCGATTGTATGAATTTCTGCTTTGCGGTGCAGGTTCATCCGGCGAACATCCTCGATGAGGTGATTGATCTGGTGCAGGCGGCGCACATACGGCCCCGGGTAGCGCAGATGCGTAGCCGACTGGTCCTCGGCCCGGCGGCGGTACTCGGGGTCGCCAGCCATGTCTTCCGGCTCTCGGCGGTCGACCTGCATGAAGCTGTCGACGGAGGGTGCGGCGTCGGAGAGCAGGAAGATGGTGTCAGCGCCGTTTTCGAAGCCTTGGGTGTTGACGTGCTCATCTTCGCGCAGCACGCCGCGGGTGGTGACACGGAAGGCCTTCAAAAAGGCGCCGTGGATGTTCGTGTTGCCGTTGAGCGTCCCGTACTGGCGGCGCATGTGATCGCCGGTATCACGCGCCGGGCCGGCCTTGATGGCGTCGAGCTCGGCGATGACGGCCCGCTTGACGCGAGAGTTGGCCTGCACGAGCCGCGGCGTGCTGTCGAGCAACTCGGCCTCGTCGCCGTAAACGACCACGGTGAAGTAGAGGTCGTCGGGGAGGTTGCCCACCGTGCGCTTGAGTTCTTCACGGGCAAGCTCGAAGCGGTTGTTGATCTTGTCCCACGGCAGCTCGTCTTCCGAGTCCCGGTCGCGGCCGCCGCCGGTGACGGGGCCCCGCAGCTCTTCCTCTTCCTCTTCGGAAAGCGGCACGAGCATCGAGTCGGACGTGTCGATCAAGAAGACCACGCGGTCACCAACGGCCGGGATGTCCATGAACTCCACGCGTGTCGGACCCTGGTGGCCGCCTTCGTCGCCGCGGGTGCCGCGCTCGAGCGAACGCATCCAGGCATGCACGTCGTCGTGGGCCTCCGGCTCGTTGAAGATTTCCTTGAGGTGGCGCGCAATGACGAGCTTGGTGCGATCCGGGACGCGACGCTCGCCCAGTTTCTGAATCACATGGGTCGCGGCTTCCTTGTAGAGCTCGCTCCCCAGTTCGTGACGCATGCGGTAGAGCACCGAGGCGCAGGCTTCAATCAAGACGCCTTGCTCAATGCGGCTGCCGCGCATGCGGTCGCCGAGCAACTGCGGAATCGCCTCCAGTGCCTCGGGGCGGCCGGTGGCGCCGAGCGCTTCAAGGGTTGCGGCACGCAAGAAGACGTCGCGCTCCCGCTCCAGTTGGTGCAACACTTCGTCGAGTTGCCCGTGGCGCGCCCGGATGCGTTGTCCGTGGAACCAAAGCCAGCTGTCGTTCGTGCGGCCGGAACGGGCAAGCCACTCTTCCCACGTTTCGACGAACTGCTCGTTGTCATAGAACTCGCCGCAGATCGAGGCGGTCGTATGACGCACCACCTCGTCGGGACCGTCGGGAAGGCGCTGGTAGCGTTGCATCAGAAGGTCGAAGCCCTCTTGCTGGCGGAAAGAGGCCATCCGCTCCGCCGAGCGCGTGCGGATGTAGGACGACGGGCGCCCCAGGTGCTGCTGATAGGCATTGCGCGCTTCTTCGAAGCTGCCGGGCATTCCCGCTTGCCGCTGCGCGTCCGCGCGGTGCGAATCCATGACGACGAACGCCGCCACGGCCAACAGCATTACAACACTTACGCCTACGACTTTGCGCATAATAGGCATCCTCCTTGCTTGGTGAACAAACGAACATGTCCCACACGAGCGTGGAAACTGGACGGGACTCTCGTGTTGGTAAGGCGACGACGCGCACCGGGCAGCCCGGTTTGCAGACACGACACCGGGGAACCGCTCATCAAAAGCCGAAAGCCCCAAGCGTCCTTGTCGTACCTTGGGTTAACATACAATCGCCGCTTCCCGATCCCCCACAAAATTTCTGCGCAAGACACACCCGCAACGTCTCGGAGCATCTATCCTCCCTGCATGGCCAAACTTACGCCCAATGGGCACGGTGTTTGGGCAGGACGCTCCGGGGAATGGCGGAGCGCGAAAGACGAGGAACGTGGCGAATATGTTACCAATAAAGCCAATCCGGGCCCTGGGAGTTTCTCGCAGGCCCTTGAGCGCGTCCGGTCGTTGGTCGTCGACTGTTCGTCGCACGACTAAACCGGAACGTTTGTGTGCTTTTGCTGGTCGCTGCTGCTGCAAGAGGTCGAGGCGGAGGGGGCATTCCCGTCTTCACCACTCGCGGTGGTTTCGGCGGTGGCGGGGACCTCGCACGTGAGCGCGTTGCTGTCGGTTTCGTTGGGCCGTTGAATGGCAGCGTCGCGAGCGCCCGCGGACACCTGGCCCTTGCGCTGCGTCGCGGCTGCGTCGCGGCGGGCCTGGTCCTCCTCGGCCGTTTCGATCATTGCGAGCAGCCGCTCGGTCAGCTTCGCCGTCATGCTGCGTGCTGCACGCACCTCGTTGCGCCGCATCTCCTCGGCGAAGTCCGCCGGGTCAATCGGCTCCCCGAAGCTGACACGGCACGGCGCGGGGGCACGCTTCGGCGTCGAGGAGTCCTTGGAAAGCACCTTCTCCGTCCCCGTAACGGCAACCGGCAGAATGGGCGCTTGGGCGAGCAGTGCCACGCGAGCAGGACCCGACTTCAACTCGCCGAGCTTGGCATCCGGCTCGACGCGGCCTCCCTCGGGATAAATCAGCAGCGCCCGGCCGCCGCCGCGGCGCACGTAGCGCACCATCTCGCTGACCATGGACCGGGCTTCTTGGCCGCGGCGCGTAATGGCGAGCGCATTGAAGTAGAAACGCACGAGCGTAGATTTGAAACGGCGCCGAAACCAGAAATCCTTCGCCGCCGCGGGGGCGGTACGGTTGCGCACCGCAAACGGCAGCGAAGAAAGAATCAGCGGTGTATCCGAATGGCTGCGGTGATTCGAGGCAATGATCAGCGGCCCTCGGCGCGGCACGTTTTCCAGGCCGCGCGTCTCCGCACGCATCAACCAGCGCACCCAAAGAAAGAACGGTGACTGCAACCCGCAACGCGCCATGCGGATGGGCCACTTGTCCTGCCAGACACAATGCACCGGCACGTGGCGCACCTCGCGGTCGACCTCGGCGTCGAAGGCGAAATCATCCTGGTAGAGATCCGAGACCGTGGTCAGCTTGGGGTCGGGAATCATGGTGTCCTCTGCAGCCTCCGACGCGAACGAAGTCAACAAGGATCGACGCCATCGGCGGTTCTGGCTTCAATGTTGCATCCCAGAGCAAGCCCGCACACCGGCAGGACGCTCATTCTCTTACGCTGCCGGGACCCGTGCAAGTCGCATCTCATTTCCCCGCGCATCTCCAGCTACTGGAACAGTCATCACTCCAAACCCACGGTCTTCGCCCGTGGCTCGCACCGGTTACGGGCCACTCGACCCACGGAATATTTCGAGCGTTTTGACCAGGAGCACGGGCGTTTCGACCCACAAGTACGGAGGTTTCTACCCACGGGTGAAGCCCGTGGGCTTGGCCGCCATGTATTCACACGTTAGGGATGCACGGCTCAATTCCGCCGTGCGCCGAGTCGTGGGATTGCGACCGCGGAGATTCGACGGTTCGTTTCCTGCGCGCAGCGTGCCCTTTCACAGAACACGCATCCCTGCAACGACGCGCCCCCTCCCAGAATTGAAAGATTTCTTTCGCCCCACGACGAAGTCGGTGGGCTTGGCGCGGATCCCGTTTGAATATCCCCGGGGGCACCGTGGCGCCGGCAGAGGTGATATGATCCTCGGCGCATTCACCTCGTGAGACTTCAGGCGCGTTGATGATGGCCGACATGCCCGCTTCCGGCTTGCTTGCTGCGCTCGACCTACCGCGCGTGCTCGGCGTGGATGGGATTGCCTTCTGGATTGTCGTCACTTGCCTTTTCGTCAATCTCGCGGCGGGCACGCTCGGCGTGTTTCTTTTGCTGCGGCGGATGAGCTTGATTGGCGACGCCATTGCGCATGCGGTGCTGCCGGGGCTCGCGCTCGGCTTCATTCTTTCCGGCACGCGGGAGCCCATGCCCATGTTGCTAGGGG
>SKZP01000572.1 GCA_007127275.1 Planctomycetota bacterium | reverse complement strand
TTCCCGCACGTCGCCATTCATGCGCTCGGCGAGGAAGTCGACAATCTCGGGGCGCAGCAACCGTTCGTGCGCAACGAGCCGGCGCCGAAGAATTGCCTTGCGGGTTTCCTTGTCGGGCATCTCCAGCTTGGTGACGAGGCCCGCCTCGAAGCGGTTGACGAGTCGCTCGGATACTTTCTCCAGGGCTCGCGGCGGCTGGGCGCTCGCAATGACGAGTTGGCTCCCCTTGTCGAGCAGATGGTCGAAGGTGTGCAGGAACTCGTGTTGCGTCTTCTGCTTGTTCGCCAGTTGGTGGACGTCGTCGACAAGCAGCACGTCGACATCACGAAACTGCTTGCGGAAGGCCTCGGTGTCGTTGTCCTTCGCGGCCCGCACGTAGCGGTTGAGAAAATACTCGCAGGTGACGTACAAGACGCGCAGTTGGTTGTAGCGACCGAGCAATTCCTGCGTGATTCCCTGCAAGAGGTGGGTCTTGCCTACACCGGAGGAGCCGTACAGGAAAAAGGGGTTACGCTTGTCGTTGTCCTCCTGCGGGTTCTCGACAATCTTGCGCGCAATATTGAAGGCGAGCTTGTTCGACGTGCCGACGACGAACTCATCGAGCGCGTATTTCTCCTGCAGGGCGAATATCTGCCGGCGCCCCGTCCCGTCGCGCCTGTTGTTGTTCTTGCTTGCCGGCTTCTTTTCCGTTGCTTCCTTGCTCGCGTTGCGAACCTCCTCGAGCACCTCCTGCTGTTGTTCGCGCATCTTGCGAAACAGAAAGCCGGAGATGGAGAGCTTGAGCTCCGGACGCAGGCCGGTGACCTCTTCCACCGCGTCGAGAATCTGCTCGGCGTACTTCTCCTGAATCCATTCAGCGAAGAAGTGCCCGGCCACCCCTAGCTCAATGACGTTCTGGTCGAGCGTGATCAGGTGAGCATCCTTGAGCCAGGCGTTGTACCAAAGCTCGCCGATGCGTTCTCGAATCGACTCGCGGATCTGGGGCCAACTGGCTTTGAGGGTGGTGGACACGGTGGCACTCCAAGCAACGGTGACAAATCAGACGGCACGATTCGATCGCCGAGCAGCGAGCCGCAGCGCCCCGCTGGACGACGGCGGCGGGCGGCGAGCAACGCATGGCCGCGGCACTCTTTGGACGTCACGCGACGACAACACGGCCGACTCGACCCCACGCGGGCTGCGCGCCGACGCCCGCGTCCGAGGGGGTGGAATCGAGCCATCCTATTCCATTGACACACTACACGTTAGAGTGTCGGCAAGCAAGAGCTCGCATCGTGACAGCCCCGGGCGGTGCTGTTCTAGTGGGACAGGATGACGAACCTTGAGAGAACAGCGGTGGCTGGAATCGTATCGTTGGTTGTGCCGAGTCTACTACACTTTCCTCTCATGTCAACGAGCAAACCCACAATCCCCGCCTCCGCCCAAAAAACTCACCGTCACCGACAAATGCGACGCGAGACCGGCCGTGTTCGTTCTTTTGAATACCCGTACTTCTCGCTTGCGGTGGTGACTTAGGTACCGGCTACTAGATACGGCTGACATGACTTTACAACACGTCCCTTTTTTGCCAACATAACAGGCCCTATCAACGGGCGCTGGTGGTGGCCTGTTCCCCATCCACCCCGTGAACTGTCGTTTCCCACACAAGGAGGAGAGTATGAAATATTTGAACGGCGCACTGGCTCTGTTGCTGGTGCTCGGCGTCGCCTTTGGCGCCGTTGCGTGCCAAAGCACGGACGAAGAAGAGCATCCCGCCGACGAAGAGCATCTCACCGGCGAGGAAGAGCATGAGGCGACCCACCTCGAGCACTTCACAATCACCGGCATGGAATGTTCCATGGGTTGTGTCGGTGTGGTCTCCGACGCCTTGCGGGACAAGGTCCAGGGTGTGAGTGATGTGGAGATTGAGTTCGGCGGTGTCGAAGGCAGCGTGGCAGTCGTCACGGGAGAAAGCGAACTCTCCCGCGACGAAATCCGTGACGCCGTCACCGGCGCCGGCTTCGAGGTCGTCTTCCCCGAGGAAAAAGAAAAAGACCACGAAGACGTGAACGGCGAAGACCATGACCATGATCATGACAATGATCATGACCATGACGTCGAGGACGACGAAGAGTAAACCTTTTCGTTCCTCATGGATCGTTGCACGAAACCGAGGTCGGCCACATCCGTGCTTGCCTCGGTTTCTTGCGTACGCGCCCCCATTGCGTCACCGCGCATTCGCCAAAGGGTCAAGCCCGAGTCTCATCAGCGTGCTGGTCAGCCAAATCAGCGGCAGTCCCTCGACCGCGGTAAGGTCGTTGCCGTGAATGCGCTCGAACAGCGCAATGCCAAGTGCTTCAATCTTGTAGGCGCCAGCGCAGTCCTGGGACTGGTCGCGCTCCACGTAGGTGCGTGCTTGGTCGCGGGTCAGCGGCCGCAGGGTCATCTCGTGTACGTCGAGGTGTTCGTGTGTCTCGCCGGTGCGTGTGTCGTGAACGGCCACGCCGGTCAGCAGGTGGTGCGTCTTTCCAGCCATTTCGAGCAATTGCTCCTCGGCACGTGCCTCGGTGCCCGGCTTGCCGAAGAGTCGGCCCTCGAACATGACCGCCTGGTCGCCGCCAATCAGCAATGAGTTCGGAAAGCGGGCGGCCAGTGCTTCCGCCTTGAGCCGCGAAAGGGTGCGCACCAACTGAAACGGCGGATGTCCCTGCGCCTTGACGCCGTCCTCGTCGACCCCCGACGCGGCCACCTCGAACGGCAGGCCGAGTCGCGCAAGCAGAGGTGCCCGGTACGGCGAGGTGCTTGCCAGCACGAGCGTCGTTGGGGTTTCCTGGCCTGTCGAGCCGAACAGGTCGCGCTCCGGCTTGCGCGGCTTTGCCGCTGGCTTCGCCTTTGCCGCAGGCTTCGCCTTTGCCGCAGGCTTACTTGCCGGCGCGGCCCCGGTTTTCCTTGCCGGCTTTCCCGGCGACGGCTCGCTTGGCAGGGTGTCATCCTCTTCAAGCGAGACCGAGGTAAGCTCGCCGCGACGCAGCCGGTCAATGGCCCGGCGGGCAATCTCGTCCGCCCGTTCGTTGCCGTGATTACCGGCGTGGCCGCGCACCCAGCGCCAGTCGACGTCGTGGCGCGAGGCGGCGCGGTCGAGGCGGCGCCACAAGCCGGCGTTCTTGACCTGCCCGCCGCTTTTCAGGCGCCAGTTGCGTCGCTTCCAGTTGGGCAGCCACTGTGTGATGCCGTCCTGCACGTAGCGGCTGTCGGTGTGTAGCTCGACGGTGCTGCCTTCAGGCAAGGTCTCGAGCAGCGCAATGGCCGCCATCAGTTCCATCTGGTTGTTCGTCGTGTGCTCGTGCGCCCCGGAAAGCTCGACGGGCTTGGCCCCCGGCGAGTAGTAGACGACGCCGTAGCCGCCGGGACCAGGGTTGCCCTCGCACGCCCCGTCGGTGTAGGCCCGCACCGCTTGCGTCGTCTTGTTCGCCATCCAATCCGTTCCTGTTCAGTACGCGTCGTGACAAGCCCACGGGCATTTTCCCCAGACAAGGCGAGCAAAGGGCGCAAGCCCTGCGAGGCAAACCCGCCTTGCACTCTGATTCCCTCGGCGGGCGCGCACCCGCCGCTCGCCCTGCAACTGTGCTTCCCTTCGGCGGGCTCGCACCTACCGCTCGCCTTGGACTACTTCACTTGCGCGGCCGTAGCGAGGACCAACTCGGCAAGCTCGTCCGCCTCCTCCTCGCTCAACAGGCTGCGCATGTCCAGCAGCAGCGAGTCGTCGGCAATCCGCGCAAACACCGACGGCACGGCGTGGCGCAATGCATACGCAAGTTCTTCGAGACGCGCCGCCCGCCCTGCCTCGGCTTGCGGGCGCACCCGCACGGCGTAGCTCTTCAGGCCCTCGTCCGGTATGGAGCCGGAGCCGACGTAGGCCACCTCCTCGCGCACCTCGCAGGTATATCCCGTCAGTGAGGAAAGTGCCTGCTTCACCCGCCCGGCACGCTCGTAGAGCTTCGGCATGGACGTCGACAGTTGCCGGTAGAAGGGGATCTCCTGCTCGAACGTCTCGTTCAGGTAGTGCGCGAGGGTGTGCTCCATGGCCGCGTAGGTGAACTTGCAGACGCGGAACATCCGCGCGTAGGGGTTCTTGCGCAACTTCGCAATCCACTGCTGCCGGCCCAGCACGAGCCCGCTTTGCGGCCCGCCAATCAACTTGTCGCCGCTGCAGGTGACGAGGTCGGCACCGGCTTTGAGCGAGTCGGCAATCAACGGCTCCGCGGCAATCCCGTAGCGGGAGAGCGGCACGAGTGCGCCTGAGCCGAGGTCATCAATCACCGGAATGTTATGCGCCTTGCCAATCTCGACGAGCTCGGCAATGTCCGGCATGCCGCTGAAGCCGCGGATGCGGTAGTTCGAGGTGTGGACGTGGCAGATGGCCGCGGTGTTCGGGCCAATGGCGCGCTCGTAGTCCGCCGGGTGCGTGCGGTTCGTGGTCCCCACCTCGCGCAGGATGCAGCCGGAGGCGGCCATCACGTCCGGCATGCGAAAGCTGCCGCCAATCTCGACGAGTTGCCCGCGGCTGACCAGCACCTCTTTGCCCTCGGCGACGGTGTTGAGCGCAATCATGGTCGCCGCGGCATTGTTGTTAACAATGGCGGTCGCCTCCGCGCCGGTAAGTTCCATCAGCATTTCGGAGACTTTTTCGTCGCGCTTGGAGCGGCCGCCGGTATCCAGCGAGACCTGCACGACTGCGTAGCGGTCGTGGTGCGCCAAAGCCGCCGCTGCGTCGTGGACGAGTACCGAGCGGCCGAGCCCTGTGTGCAAGAGGATCCCCGTGGCGTTGATGGCGCGGCGCCCCTCGGAGTGGAAGCGCGCGAGCCGGTCGCGCAACACCTCGAGTACCGCGTCGTCGCCGGGTATCTTGCGCCGCGAGCCGGCGAGCACCTCGGCCCGCCACTGCTCCACAAGCCGCCGCAGTTGCAGCTTGACGAGCCCTTCGCCGTAGGTCGCGCTGAGCTCACGCACCGCATCCACAACGAGCAAACGCGAGATGGACGGCAGCTCCCGCAACAGATTGCGGCCGTCTCCGTCCGCCCCCGCGGCGGCAACAGAATCCCTTCGACCTTTGCTTCTCGTCCTGCCCATTGCGCCGTGCCGCCTTCGCTGGAGCCGAGGTTGCGTTGCCCGCCACGGTCCCCGCTCTATAGCAGGTGCACAAGCAGCGGACAATGCCGGGGAGTACCGGAGAGTGCAGCCGGCTCTTTGCGCAGAAGCAAAGTGTTGACGAAGCTAGTGCTGCGTCAGGGCCCAATCTTCGTGTTGAGCGACTGTGCTCGATTGTGCTTCGTTGTCTCGGTTGCGCTGGTCGACGTGGCAACGCCACGCCTTCGCTGCTCAGCGACTTCCGCTGGCTCAGCCTTCGCTCGTGACACTCAACGTTCGGAAGGTATATCCTTTCAGCTCGTAAGTCGCAGTATTTTGCGCCCAACACACGTCTGCCACACCCTGTCCGCGCTACGTTGGTCGCAATCAGAGCTAACGGATCGGCGTTTCTCCGTGCGTGGCGTGGACGGCGAGGGATACTTCGGCGTATGATGAGTACTGCGGGGCGGGGGAGCGGATGGTCGCGGCCGCCTTCGGGTGGTCGAGGAAAGTCCGGGCTCCAAAGAGCAGGAGGGTCGCTAACCGCGACCGGGTGAAAGCCCAGGGAAAGTGCCACAGAGAACAGACCGCCGATGGCCGTGGCGCCTTGTGCGTCGCGGGACAGGTAAGGGTGAAACGGTGGGGTAAGAGCCCACCGCCGGACCGGGTGACCGGCCGGGCACGGCAAACCCCCTCCGGAGCAAGCCCAAGCAGACGGTTGCCTTTACGGGCACGGCGTGGCTCGCGTCGCACTCCGTCGGGTAGGGTGCAGGAGGCCGACGGGCCCCTCGTGGTGAGATTCGCCGCCACGAAGTGGAATGACCATCACCGCAGGGCACGTCTCCGCGGTACAGAACCCGGCTTACGCTCCCCCCACCCCCGCACAAATTCAACAAGGCTGCCCGCCGAACCCCAAGGCCGTTAAACCGCCCGCGCATTGAGATCCGTAAGTTCAAGCCCACGGGCCGCGGCCCGTAGGTTCCACGCGTTGACGGATTCGCCCCACGGGCCGCGGCCTGTAATTTTTCCGGATTCCAAACGGCAAGCGGGTGACGTGGGCCGCGGACGACTGGCCGCGCCTCGGCCCCTTACCCCCCTTGCCCCTGGGGAGCAAAGTACTCGCGCACGAAGTCGGCGAAGCGGTGCGGGTCGCGGTTGGTGATGCGGCTGACCGTGTCGGTGGTACGGTCTCCCCAGCCGTCACGGTAGCGGGCATACAACTCCTTGAGGCTCTCGCGCAGCCACGGGTCGAAGCCGGTGCCTTGGAGCGCCGCGGCCGTTTGTTCCTCGTCGAGGTTGCGGTAGACGACGGGGCGGTCGAGCACGCTCGAAAAGATGCGCGCAATCTCGTGGCCGGTCAGCGCTTCGCGGCCGGTAAGCGGGTAAATGCGCTCGTGGTGACCGCGGTTGGTCAGCACCTTCACAGCGACTCGTACCACGTCGCGCAGGTCAATGAAGTTGACCGCCGCCTCGTCCAACGGCAGCGGCATCTCGCCGGCATCAATGGCGCTGCGCAACAAGAGAAAGTTCTGCATCAGGCTTGCCGGCTGCAGCACCGTCCACCGTAGCCCCGACTCGCGTAGGGCGGTCTCGCCTTCGTAGTGTACTTGGCCGAGCGCGGAGCCGTTGGGCGCGGCACCCGGCGAGGAGAGCTTCACCACCTCCGGCTTCGAGGTGTCCCGCGCTACGTCGAGCAGTTGCCGCTCCACACGGGCCGCCTCCGCGGAGAGGGGCACATGCAGAAAGACTCGCTCGACCTTGAAGAAGTGGCGCGGCAGCGACGCGGGCTCGCGCAGATCCGCCTCGACGACCTCGCAGCCGAGGACGCGCAAGGCCTCGGCCGCGGCCTGACGTTGCTCGGCGGCGGAAAGCGGGACACGCACCGGCGCGCCGCTGTCGCGCAGCGCATGGCAGACGCAGAAGCCAATCAGGCTCGTTGCACCGGTCACCAAGATCGGCATCACACGACGCTCCGTTGTCGGGGCGGAAAGAAGAAACAGCTACCCTCGGACGCCTTCGGGGCCACAAATGGAACAAGTCCAGCGTTGTGCTCCCAAGGTGCCGCCGTATCCTACCCGAACGACGCGACGTGCACACCCCGTGCCTGCACTCATCTTCAAGGTGCGAAACAATCATTTCGCCAAGCCCACGGGCTTCGCCCGTGGGCCG
>SKZP01000370.1 GCA_007127275.1 Planctomycetota bacterium | reverse complement strand
GTGGAAGGTTCAGCGAGTCAAGCCCACGGGCGTCGCTCGTGGGTCGCGGCCGTTGCGGGCGTTTCGACCCACGGGCGACGCCCGTGGGCTTGGCTGGAGGTACCCTTCAGGGTCCTTTGCCTTGCTCAGCCTTTGCTCGCTGCGCGAAAATGGGAAGGTATCCTTGAGCGAGTTCGTGGCTCGGCACCCTCCGCCATGGAGGGTGGCTCGCGAGAGACCCACGGTCCCGTACTCGCTGCTCACCCTGTGGACTTGCGTGCAAAGGAAGCCGCTGATGACGCCCCTTGTGGTTCTGATCGCCGTTGGACTGACACCGCGGCACTTGCGCGACGAGCGCTTTGCCGCGGCAACCAAGACTCTGCGCGGGCTTGCGCAACGCGGGGGAGAGACGCCGCTCGAGGGGGTCGTGCCTGCTGTGACGCTTGCCGCGCAGGCGTCGCTGTTTACCGGCAAGCTGCCGCAGGAGCACGGCATTGTCGGCAACGGCTGGCACTACCGGGAAACCGACGAGGTCCGCTTTTGGCAGCAGTCGCGCCATCTCATTCACGGCGAGTTGGTTTATGAGCGGGCTCGGCAACGGGCGGAGGCGCGCGGTCGGGCGTTCAGCGTCGCCAAGCTGTTCGCCTGGTTCAATCAAGCGAGCCGTGTCGAGTATGCCATGACGCCCAAGCCGCACTACGGCGCCGACGGCCGCAAGGTCTTTGGCGTGCACGGCAAACCGGCAAAGTGGGTGGCCGAGATGGAGACCAAGCTCGGCGAGTTTCCGTTTTTCACTTTCTGGGGGCCGAATTCGGGGTCGGCGGCGACGGAGTGGATTGCGCGGCTCGTCTCCGCCACGCTGCGCGAGCAGCGCCCGACGCTGACGTTTTCGTATCTGCCCGTGCTCGACTACGACCTGCAACGCTACGGCCCCGAGGGGGAACATGTAACGCAGGCTTTGACTTCCCTGGATGGCTGCGTGGCGACCGTCGCCGAGGCGGCCACGGAGATTGGCGCGCGGTTGGTCGTGCTCAGCGAGTACGGCATCAGTGCTGCAAAGCGCCGCGTGACGCTCAACCGCGAGCTTCGCCGCGCGGGGCATTTGTGGGTGCGCGACGGTCCCTTCGGCGAGGTGCTCGACGTGCCGGACTCGCCGGTGGTAGCGGTGGCGGATCATCAGATTTGCCACGTCAGCCTCCATCCGTATCACCGCGAGCGGCTGAGCGACGTGCGCGAATTGGTGAAGAACACGCCGGGGGTCGCCTCGGTCTACGTCGGTGAGGAGCGAGCCGAGATTGGTCTGGACCACCCGCGCGCCGGCGAGATTGTCGCGCTTGCCGAGCCGGAGGCGTGGTTCGGCTATGAGTACTGGCTCGACCGCAAGCGACGGCCGGACTTTGCCGCGACGGTGGACATTCACCGCAAGCCCGGCTACGACCCGCAAGAGATGTTCTTTGCGCCGGAGGTGCCCTGGCCCAAGGCTGCGCTTGCCATCAAGCTGATGCGCAAGAAACTTGGCTACCGAACCTTGATGGACCTGATCGCGGTGGATCATCCCGAGCTTATCCGCGGCAGTCACGGGATTGTCGCGGTTGACCCCGCCGACGGCCCGGTGTTGTTGACCGACGCGCCGGAGATGGCGGAGAGCTTGCCGCCGCGGCTCGTCGACGTGGCCGACTGGTTGCTTGCCGCGCTTGACCTTGCCGAGGATGCGTAACCGCGTCCTCCTGCCTCGGGTGTCGCCACCCACACTCAAGAGAAAGCAATGTGAACGACGGCACGAACGAGCAAACGCAAGGTGTAACGCTCAACCCCGCGGCAGTGCCGCTGCGCGGAAGCGTACACGTACCAAGCGACAAATCCATCAACCACCGTGCGCTGATCCTCGGCAGTCTCGTCGCTCCGCCCGGTCTTGTCGTGACCGGCCTGTCCGAGGCGAAAGACGTTCGCACCACGGCCGCCTGCTTGCGCGCCCTTGGCGTTTTCCTTCGCGAGAGCGCGCACAACGAGTGGTGCATCAACGCTTCGCCACCCGCGTGCGTCCCGAGTCATGCAACACTCGACTGCGGCAACTCAGGCACGACCCTGCGCCTTCTGATGGGGCTGCTTGCGGGGCGCGAGCATCTTATCTGCACGCTTACTGGCGACGCCTCGCTGCGGCGCCGGCCCATGCGTCGCGTCGCGGAGCCGTTGCGGCACATGGGCGCACAGGTGACGTTGCACGACGATGAGATGGCACCGGTACACGTGCAGGGCCGCCGCCCCTTGGCAGCGCTACGCGAGTACACCGTGCCCGTGCCGAGCGCACAGGTGAAGTCGGCGCTGATCCTCGCGGCACTGGCAGCGGACGGCCCAAGCCGCATCCTGGATCCGTTCGGGACGCGGGACCACACCGAGCGGATGCTTTCCTGGCTCGAACCGGCGAAACCAGCCGTGCGCGTCGAACGGCACGACGGCGGCAGCGAGATCATACAGGTCGAGCCGCGCCCGCAGGGCGTACACGTCGCCGCGTCCATGCCGCTCGTTGTCCCCGGAGATCCGTCGGCGGCGACCTTTTGGCTCGTGGCGGCGTTGCTTGTGCCGGGCAGTGAGCTTGCATTGCCACGGATAGGCAGCAATCCGCGTCGCACCGGCGCCCTCGAGGTGCTGCGGCGCATGGGTGCGGAGATCACGCTGGGTGAGCGAGCCGAGCATGGTGGCGAGCCCTGCGCGGACTGGCACGGGCGCTACACGCCCTCGTTGCAGGCCGTGGAGGTAAGTCCGGTCGAGGTGCCCACGCTGGTCGACGAGATTCCCGTCCTCGCCGTCGCAGCGGCGGCGGCCGACGGGACCAGCCGCTTTGCGGGCCTCGCCGAGTTGCGTCACAAGGAGTCGGACCGCCTCTTGGGTACGGTCGCATTGCTGCGCGGCCTCGGCGTTCACGCGGAGCTTGAGCCGCCGGATACGCTTCTCGTCCACGGCAGGGCAACCCCGTTTTCCGGCAATGTACCGACTGATCCGCTACGCACGCACGGAGATCACCGCTTGGCCATGGCGGCGGCCGTCGCCGCATTGGCAGCCGAGGCGCCGGTTCACGTTGACTCGCTTGCAAGCACCAGCATTAGCGACCCGACATTCTTGAAGACGCGTGAGCGTTTCGTCTTGCCACACGACTCGTGAGTTGCTCGCAACGACCGGTGCATGCACAACACGTTCCGGCTCTGCATGTGCGCGCGGACGCTGCATGAGCGCGCCTACCCCACAGGCGCCGGCGCCCGGCGAAATGCGCGGCCTGGCAGGCACGAGTCGGTGTACGTTGCGCTTGCGAGAGGCGTGCCGACGACCTATCATTCCTCCGGAGAGTGAAATTGGGGATTTTCGGCCTCGTGCCCAGAGTGCGGCCGCGTCGAAACGCATCATCTGGACCCTGGACCACCGTTGCGGCCACGCAATGCAGGCGAACGAGCTCGACAAAGAAGCCATCCAGCGAATCCAAGAGCTCGGCTGGATTGACGAGAGCACCGCGAACCAGGTGCGTCTCGACATTGAGATGCGTCGTAGCCGCGGCGAAGGGCGAGATCCGTTGAGCTTGGTTGCCGAAGTTGCCGGATTGAGTGAAGAACAACAGCAGAAGCTCTCCGCGGAGTCAGGTGCAGAGGAAGAAGCAATGCCGCCGCAACATAACGGTGGTGACGGCTCCCGACCCGCCACATCTGGCAAGGATGATTTGGAGATTGACCCGGAGTTGCTCGACGACGACGAAGAGGCAGAGGTCAAGAAGGAAGTAGCGGCTGCGGGACCTACCCGTGACCGGGGCGAGACCGACAGCAACTTCGGGGAGACCGGCTTCGAAACGACGGCGGCGCAGTCGCCGAGTTCGCACCCGGACGGGGATACTCGCTTCCTTGTCGAGTCGCGCAGCGGCCAACAACGGTCGTTGACGGATACGACACGAAGCGTCAGCACCACGAGCGGCCCTACGAGCCACGGCGGCTCGACCCCGCACGACGCGGTGGAGCTTGCGCTGTCCTGCCCGCGTTGCCAGGCTTCGTTTACCGCCGAGTGGCGCAGCCCCGCCAGCGAAGGCGGCCTCGCCGAGGAGGCGAGCAATGTGCAGTGCCCCGGTTGCGGGCTCCGGTTCGACCCCGTGGCACCGGCCGGCGCGGAGGACTTCGGCCGTAGCGACCGGCGCAACGCAACCGGACTCGTCCATTCCGGCTCGGCAAGCGAGCACCGAAGCACGGCACAACGCGAGGTCGCGGAGGGCGCCACGCAGGCGGATGCCGAAGGCGGGGACGGCAACAACGGCCACGCCGTCGTCGCACCGAGTGTGCGGCGCCGGCAGCGCAACCGCGAGGCGGACGACGCGCTGATTGGCCAGACTGTCGGCCGTTGCATTCTCCGCCGCAAGCTCGGCCAAGGCGGCATGGGAGCGGTTTACCTCGGGACGCACGACGTGCTGGAGGTGGAGCGCGCCGTCAAAATCCTTCCGCGCGAGATTGCCCGCGACGCGCGAAATGCCGAGCGCTTCTTGCAAGAGGCGCGGCTGACCGCGAGACTCGAGCATCCCAATGTGTTGCAGGTCTACGACGTCGGCCAGCAAGGAGACGACTTCTTCTACATTGTCATGCAGTACGCCGACGCGGGCTCGCTCGCACGGGTGCTGCGCCGGCGCGGTCGACTCAAGGTCGGCTACGCGCTCCGCCTGCTCGAGCAGATTGCCCAGGGCCTGCTCGCGGCGCACGACCAGGGAATTGTGCACCGCGACGTCAAGCCCGACAACGTCATGCTGCAAAGCGACGGCACGGCGAAAATCGGCGACTTCGGCTTGGCGCAAGCGGCCGGCGTCGTCGGCGATGCCACGAACAGTCACGGACTCGTACTCGGCTCGCCGGCGTTCATGTCTCCCGAGCAGTGCGACGGCGCCGACGTCGACCACCGCAGCGACATCTACTCGCTCGGCGTCAGCGCCTACCAGATGCTCTGCGGGCGGCGACCGTTCCAGGCGGCGACACCGCTGGCGATGATGCTCATGCACAAGAGCGAGACTCCGCCGAAGCCGCGCGAGGTGCAGGCAGACATTCCGTCCGAGGTGGAGCGCCTCGTGCTGCACATGCTGGAAAAGAAAACCGAGGCACGTCCCAAGCACATGGCCGAAGTGCTCGACGTCATTCGTGAAGCGCGCCGTCGCCTCGACATGATGCCACAGCTTGCCGGGCCGAGCGACGACCTCACCCGCGAAGACGTGCTCTTCGGTTTGATTGCGTTGCGCGCCGAGTTGCTTACGCCGGAGGAGCTTGAACGGTACGTGCGAAGCTGCCGGGTGGGCCACCAGCGTTTCGGCCAACCGCCGAGCCTGGCCGAGATTGTCGAACGCGAAGCGCACGTGGAGGCGAAGCGTCTCTTGCACGTGCGTACGCTGCTGACGCAGGCGCTCGAGCGCGGAGCCGTGCAGCCTGCCACCGAGCTCGACCAGGCGCTTGCGTGGCAACTTACCGGCGAGGCGGTGCCGGGACTCGACGTGCTCGACGAGATTGCCGTTAAGACGGATCCGAGTGACTCGGTGCTCATGCTCCCCACGGTCTCGGAGCTGTCCGAGGACGCGAACGCCTCAGACTCGCAGGCCACGGAACACGACGGCGACGCGGACGAAGAAGCCGGCACACAAGAGCTGGAGGCAGCCGCCAGCGCCCGCGACGCGGTGCTGGAACGTACGCCCTTTACCCTGGAGGCAGAGGCCCTCGCCGAGGCGGAACAACTGCTCGCCGAGATGGAGGCGGCGGCCAAGCGCATCCTCTCAGGGGAGAAGGATCCCGAGTCGGCCCTCGTCGCGTTCGAGAACATGTACGAACTGTACGGGCACACCCAACTCGGCCCGCGGCTGCGGGAATTCCGCGCCTGGCTGCTGCCGCAGATGGCCGCCGCCCACGAGCGCCACGGCCTCACGGCGGTGCAGCGAGGCAACGCCGACAAGGCCATGCGCCACTTCGACCATGCGCTGCGCCACGACCCGACGCGCACCTCGGTGTACTCCAACCGCGGCATCACCCAACTGCGCCGCGGCAACCTCTCCGCCAGCCTGCGCGACATGGACGAGGCCATCCGCCGCGACGACCTCGCCATGTATCACTACAACCGCGGCCAAATTCTGCGCAAAATGAACCGCCTTCCCGAGGCGGATGAGGCCTACACCGCCGCCATTGAGCGCGACCCCGCCCACGACAAGGCGTACTGCAACCGCGGCGGTATCCGCTTCTCCCACCGCGACCTTGACGGGGCTCTCGCCGACTTCGAAAAGGCGCTGAAAATTAACCCGGCCAACCAAGAGGCGCTGATCGGACGCGGCAAGGTCCGCCTGCGCCAGGGCAGGCTGGAAGAAGCGGTCGCCGAGTTCGAGCGTCTTCTCGAGGTGCAACCGGGGAATGCAAAAGGACTCGCGCACCTCGGCGAGTGCCTGCTTGAGCAAGGAGAACGCGAAGACGCGCGTCGTCGCTTTCAAGCCGCCTGGAAGAAGGACAGCTCGCTGCCCGAGCCGTTCGTCGGCCTCGCCGTGCTCGCCGCGCACGACGGCGACGCCGACAAAGCGCTCGCCTTGCTAACCAAAGCGTTGAAAAAGGGATACCGCCGTTTCTCTCGCATCAAGCAAGAGCCGGCCTTCGAGATCCTCAAGGGAAATCCCGGCTATCAAAAGCTCCTGGCGGGTATGCGCCGCAGTTGAAGCCGGGCGTTCGAGATTCACCCGTCGAGTCGACACGTTGGTGTGCCCGCTCGGGCAAATGCGCCCGAGGCCGGCAGCGCGGCACTTCAATCCGCATGCGTATTGAGATCCGTTTTTTTCGAGCCCACCGGCCGCCGCCCGTGCGCTCTTCCGGATTTCAAAGGGCAGCTGTTATGTTTTCCAGTTCCTACGTCTCGAAGGTTTCGTCTTTCATCTCGTTGAGTTTGCGGTAGAGGGTGCGCTCGGCGATGCCTAGCGCCTGCGCGGTTTTCTTGCGGTTGCCGTCGTGGCGCTTGAGCGTGTTGCGAATCAGGGCGCGTTCTGCCTCATCAATGGTCACGCCAACGAGCTTGCGCAGGTCGAGCGGCCCGTCCTCCTCGGCAAGCGCGAGCGGCGAGACCCCCTCCAGGGCGCGCACATACGGTGTGTGCTGCAACTGCTGCTGTACCTCGTCGCGACCAATCACGGGGCCGCGCGCGAAGAGCACGCAACGCTGCACGAGATTCTGCAGGTCTCGCACGTTCGCCGGGTAGTCCTGGCGGGCCAGTTCGCGAAGCGCATCCGGGCTGAACCCTTCGAGGTCGGTCTTGTCGTGTTCTTG
>SKZP01000133.1 GCA_007127275.1 Planctomycetota bacterium | reverse complement strand
CGGCGCCATGTAGCCGTAGTTTTCCGCGGCCATTTCCGTGGTCGAGATGCTGATGGTCACCACCGAGGCATCCTCGGCAAGTGCGGGGCGCAGCGCGTTGCTCATGGCCATCAACGAGTAGCAGGAAATGTTGACCGCCTGCAGGAAGTCGTCGCGGCGCACGTGATGAAACGGCACAAGTCCGTCGCTGTAGTTGGCGAACGCCATGCTGTGCACGAACCCCGCAAGCGGCGCATGCTTCGCGACAAGGGTCTCACCAAGGGCTGCGATGGAGTCGTCGTCTTCGACGTCGCAGAGGTACACAGGCGCGTCCGCCCCGAGCAGTTTTTGCGCGGCGCCGCGAGTTTCCTCGTCGCGCACCGAGGCGACGACCTCGGCGCCGGCTTGCCGCAAGAGCCGCGCAATATGCGTCGCCACGCTGCGGCGGTTCGCAATCCCCGCCACGAGCACCGTGCGGCCTCGTAGCCCCAGAAAGTCGAACGCGTCGCCGGAAGCCTCGGCCATCATCAAGTTCCTTTTCGCAGTCACGGAGGAGTCGTCGCCACGGAAAACTACCGAATCCGTCGGGCACGGCAAGCCTTCGGTTGAAGTTGTTGCCTTCCACGACTGCCATCAGCCGTGGGAGCCGCCGACTTCGACAAGCTACCGTCCTTGCGTGCGCAACCGCTTCCAAAAGGGGACTGGATTCCGGGCTAGCTGTTCCCCCGCATGCGCGCGGCGCTACGGGCTTTTCCGGGCGAGATGCACGCACTCACTTGCCGCGTTTACACGGCACGTCGGATCAGTCGTCGAAGACTTGGTGGACGCGGATCCACTGGGACATGGAGCGAGAGCGGACGAACTCGGTGGGGCCGAGTTTGCCGGCTCGGAACCACTCGCGCAGTTGCTCATACGGGTAGGGTCCGTGCTGTGCGGCGCCGCGGTAGAGAAACCAGGGCTCGCGCTTCAGGGCCGGGTTTAGCGGTTGCGCGGGAGAGCTTGCGCCGGTTGCGCTTGTGCCTGCGCGGCCCGTCTTTTCGCGCGGCTCGCTGCGCTGGGTACGACGCAGCGACTGGCCGCGACGCACCGCGGCGCTTTCGCCGCCAGTGGAAGATCCGCCGACGGGCGGGCGTTTGCCGCGAACCTGCGAGCGGCGAACCTCGCTCGTGGCCCCGGATTGGCCGCGCGCCGCGTCGCTGCTCGGAGCCTTTGTGCTGTCGGGAGCCTCGCTTCTGTTGTTGTCGTTGTTTCCGTTGCTGTCGTTGCGTTTTACGCCGGTGTCGGCGAAGGCCTGACCGCCGGCAGTGGCCAAGGCTTCGTCGTTGCCCCCGTGCGGTTGTTCTTGCCGGTGCTGTTTGCGTGCGTGCGGAGGCTTGACCGGGACTTCCTCTCCGTCGGGCTCGCCGACTTCATGCGTGGCAGGGGACTCGGCAGCCTCACCTCCCTCGGGTGTACCGGCGCCGACCGGGGCAGCCTCGGGCTTTGCCTCTGCCTCGCTTCCGGTTGTGACCTCGGCTTGACGTTCCTCCGCCGCGGCCATCTCCTTCATCTTCAAGCGGGCGCGCATTTGCTTGTCACTCAACGCCGGCAGGTTCACGTCGCTGACCGCCTTGACCGGAGCGCGAAACGGCGTGGCCGCCGAGGAAAGCATGCTCGGCATAACCTCTTCACTGTCCGTCCGCGTAGCGGGACCTGCCTCGCTCGCCAGTCCGCCCCCCGGTGGCACGTCCGCCTCGTGCTCGGAGTCAGCCCCTTCGGTTGCTGGCGCCGCCGTTGCCGGCACCGCTCCCGGCGCAGACTGCGTCGTATCCCGTTGCTCCTCGTGCGCAAAGTCCGCTTTACGGGAAGTAGCGGGTTCATTCGTCGAGGCCGCGGCAGCGGCAGCCGTTGGCGGTGACGGAGCGGGAGGGTCGCTTGTGACGTTGACGTCGAGCGCAGAGCTCAGGTCGTCGTCCAATGCGGCGCCTGCCGCAGTGCCCGCATGAGGCGCCTCACCTTGAAAGACCGGGCCCTTTAGAGGGGGAGCGGCCGCGGCCGAGTCCGGCTGCGTTGCCGCGTCCGCACTCTCCGGCTCTCGCGTGACGGCCGACTCCGGCTGTGGCGTTTGCGCGTCGTCCGCCGCGGAACCCGCCGCTAGCACCCCTGCCATACCGGCGGACTGCGGCGGCAACTCGGTACCGGCTTGTGACTCGAAGCCAACCTCGTCAGTGAACAACGCGTCCCCGTCTGCTTCCTCTTCGTCCGCCGGCAATCCCGCCGAGTGCGCTGCGGACTCCGGCCGCTCCGACAACAATGGTCCCTCATCGGCGTGGCCGTCGCCGACGAAAAGTTCGCGGGCCGGGAAGGCCTCGAGCTTCAACCGCGCCAGGGCGACGTCGAACGGCTCGCCCGTCTGCAGCCGGCGCAGCAAACGTGTCAGCGCGACGACGCGGTAGTAGGCGAAGTGAGTCTCCAGCGGAAAGGTAAACGCGGGCCCCGCCGAGGTGGAGACGGTGCGCAGCACAAGGGCACCGGTGCGCCCTTGCGCCAGGGGACGCAAGTCAATGGCCTCGATCTGGGCGAGCGGAATGATTCGCATGGACAGCGCGGCGTCGCGGTCTCGCTTGAACAGCACGACACTGCGCTCGGAGCAGGCCAAAAAGTGCCGCGGCTTGTTCGGATGACCCGCAAACAGCGCAAGCATCCGCTCCTCCGGCTCGAACAAGTCGGAGGCGATCGCTTCCACGTCGTCGTCGAGCAGGTCGAACATGTCGCCCATTGCTTCGACATGAAAGGCGCGGACACTCTCGGCATCCAGTGTCTGGCGCGCCGGGAAGTCGGGCGCCTGTGCGCGGTCCTCGGCCTCGGCCATCGCGACCTCCGAGCGGAAAGCGGACGTAGGCTACGGAACGGAAACTCTGCGAATACATGCGCAAAGCGTGAGGTTGTAAACGCGATGATTGTACGTTCGCCTCGGCCACTTGCGAAGAGGTTGCACCGTATGTGCGCCCGGCTTTCGGTAGCTGTAGAGAAAATCTGCGGTTCTGTCGGTCATGCATTCGTGCAGCCGTGAGGCGACCGCAGAGCGCGGAATGTCCTCCCCTTGCAGATCACGGGGCTGCGAAGAGGTTCACACCAAGGGCGAGGCTTGCGAAGTAGTATACGACGTGCGTGATGAGCCAAATCGCGACGAGGTTCATCCAGATGCCGGCGCGCGCCATTTGATGAATGCGCAGGTGGCCACTGCTGAAGACAATGGCATTGGGCGGGGTGGCCACTGGCAGCATGAAGGCGCAACTGGCGGCGAGCGCCGCGGCGAGTGCGAAGAGCAACGGATGCACGTCCATGAACACCGCCCCGGCGGCGAGCACCGGCACAAGCGCCGAAGTCGTGGCCGTATTGCTCGTCACTTCGGTGAGGAAGACGACCGTGGCGGCGACCAGCAGAAGCAGCAGAAACATGGGAATCTCGAGCCCGGCGAAGCTTTGCCCAATCAACGTGGCAAGGCCCGAGGCGCTCATGGCCGCGGCAAGGCTCAAACCGCCGCCGAAAAGGACGAGCACCCCCCAGGGGGTTTTGCTCTGCGCGAATTCCCAGTCGAGCAGGCGCGTCCCCTGCTCGTCCTTGCGCCCCGAGGGCAGAAGAAACATCAACAACGCCCCAAGCACCGCAATCCCAGGGTCGCCGAGCAGATTCAACAGATCGCGCGTCTCGTGTAGCGCCGCAAGCACCCATCCGGCCGGTGCCGTTTCCGTCTCCGGGATCAGGCCGGCAAGCAAGCCGCGGATCACCCACAGCCCCGCCACAACCAGAAACACCACCAGCACGCGCCACTCGTCGGCGCGCATCTTGCCCAGCTTATCCAACTCCTCGCGCACAGCCTCTCGGCTGCCGGCAATCGGCTCCGCACCGACGCGGAAGAGCCAGCGTGTCAACAAGAACCAAGCAAGCGGCAGAAACACCAGCACGAACGGAATGCCGAGCAGCAACCACTGCGCAAAGGTGATCTCCACCCCGTGATGCTCGTGCATAATGCTCGCAAGGATGGCGTTGGGCGGCGTACCAATCAGCGTGCCGACCCCGCCGATCGAGGCGGCGTAGGCAATCCCCAAAAGCAGCGCCAGCGCGAACGGATTCGCCGCTACCGAGGCAGCCGTGGGTGGCTTGTCCCCCTCGAGCAGCGCAATGACGCTCAAGCCGATCGGCAGCATCATCACCACCGTGGCGGTGTTGCTGATCCACATGCTCAGAAACGCCGTTGCGAGCATGAACCCTAGAATCATCCGCCGCGGGTTGGTGCCTACGACCAGGACGGTGTGTAGCGCGAAGCGTTTGTGGAGCTCGCAGCGCTGCATGGCCGCGCCAATAAGGAAGCCGCCGAGGAAGAGAAAGATCAGCGGATTCGCATACGGGGCGGTTACCGTTTGGATCGGCAAACCGGCGAGCAGCGGAAACAACGCAATGGGCAACAGTGCCGTCGCCGCGATCGGCAGCGCCTCGGTGAGCCACCAAATGGCCATCCAGAGGGCAATGGCGGCGACACTACGTGCCGCCGTCGGCTCGAGCCCCTCGGCGCTCCCCAACCGCAACACATTCCCCTCGGCGTCCACCCCGTACTCGGGCATCAACAAGTAAAGCAGCAGCGCAGCCGACGGCCCGGCGAACAAGCCGACGGTACGCACAAGCCGCTCTCGCTTGGTGGGCACGTAGGAAGCGTTCATGAGAGGTGATCCGTGAGGGAGCCTGGCGGCGAAGACTTTAGCAGAGGATTTCTACCTTCTGGCTGCCGAGTTTGCCTCCGGTAGGGGCGTGACCGGCGACAATCACTCGGCGTCGTCAAACTCGTGCTCGTCGACGGAGGGATTCGACGTGTGCGGATCCAGCCAGACCTGCGGGGTTCTGTGCGGCGAACCTTGCGCCTCGAGCGCCCAGCGCAACAGCATGGCCACGTCGCGCGGTGCCAACCCGGCGGGTTGTACCGTCAGCCGCCACGTGGCCTCGCTCGCCTCCGACGGCTCGGTGGGTGCGAAGCCGGTCACGGCTTTGCCGGCGACGTTCGCAGCGCGGCGCTGTACATGAAACCGGTGCGTAACCGCTGCGGGATCCACCCCGGGCTTGAAGGTGACGAGAATTCGCGGGGGATGCGTGCCTCCGTTCTCGCAAGCATCAACGGCGCACAGGGCCGTCCAGGGGAGATGCCCCGTGCGGACTTGACGTACCACCCAAATGCCGTGGCGGTCCAGGTGCAACAGCGCCGGCGGATTCAGCCACAGCAGCACAAAGGCCGCCCCCGTCGCGACAAGCGCCACGACGGCCAAAGGAAACGCCTGCACAACGAGCAGCAGATACGCCGAGCCGAGCACTCCCGTCAACAAGGCCATTCCGTACCCCACGCGCCACGTTGCAAACCGTTCCGGCAAGCAGACGCCGCGTACGGCGACAAGGTCGGCCCACCACGCACGCAAATCCTCCAACTCCGCTTCGTTACCGTTCGCCGCCGCAAAGCGGTACCGGTAGCGCAGCACCGCCGGCGCACGCCCGGAGAAACGCGAGCGTAGAGCATACGGATTGTCCGCCATGGGGTAGCCCTGCAAGAGTGGAACGCAATGCGGCGACGAACGAACCCTCACCGCCTTCCATAACGAGTCTGCAACAGCCGTCCCCGCGCGTCCAGCGGTCGCGGGTGCAGCCGGCTCTTGTGGCAGCAAGATTGTTGGACGGAACCACATACGCAGAGCGGGCCTCCATGCCCGCCCTCCCCGTCCCGCGGGCGGAGTGCGACGGCGCATTCATCCAGCATGCGGGTTGCACGCCGACGGTGCCTTACGGGTTCGTTGCGAGCAGGGCAAGCGCGAAGGCTCGCCCAACGTTCGGACGACGCTCTAAACCGCGTGCCGTTTGGAATCCGGAAACGCCCACGGGCCGCGGCACGTGGGGATTTTCGGATTCCAACCGGCTAGCGGTTTCGTTCGTCCCCGGCCACTCGTGTTGCGTAGGTTCAGTGACGGTTTCGACAGCGAGCCATGCGCGCCGAAGCATCCGCATGCAGTAGAAACTGTCGCCGAACAACACCAGGCCGTGAGGCAGTGCCGAGCGTGACCGAGTGCGAACTTGCCAGTGCACGCGTACGACGCAGAGCCCAGGAACGGTAGGGTTCCTGGGCTCGGTGCGCGGTTTGGTTCCTTGGTTTCCGCCTCACTCCGCGGGACGGATCTCGGTCGAGGTAACCACGGTCATTTCGCCTTCGCCGCGGACTTCCTGCGCGGGGCCTTGTGACCTTGTGAAGCTCATTGTTCCTTGGGCTTCGGAAGAGACGTCGACGAAGGTCTCGACGTCAACGCGCATCGGCCCCGAAAGCGTAGCGCTCATTGACACTTGCTGGTCTTCGGAACTCAACGTCAGCTCAAGGTCGAAGCGAGCCGCCGGGCGGTCATTAACCATTTCGACACCCTTGAACACCGCACTGACCTCGGCATCCATTTGTTCATGAACCAGCTCCGAAAAGAGGATTTCCGGGTCGAACTCGACGGTATCCCCCACGTTGTAGGTGTTGCCACCGAGGGTAGAAATGCTGTGCTCGACAGCGGATTGGTCGATGTATGGCTCGAGCTCGGCCAGTTCCTGGCCGGTAACCGGCTCGCCGTCGCGTATGACATTCCAGTCCCCGCCATTGCGGGTCGCGACATACGTGTTTCCGACGGTCGAACTTTGCTGCGCCTCCTGGTCGCCAGAGGTCTCGTAGGTATGCACCGTGAGTTGTATCCCGGTGAGCGTGCCATCGTCGCCGACCTCTTGAACGACAGCAGTCATGTGAACGTTTTGGACGGTCGTTGTCGTTGAGGCGTGCTGAAGCTCCTCGCCGACGTAGACGTTGGTCTCCATTTCTTGACTCATGTCGCTACGAATCTCGAACTCGTAGCCCGGAGCAATCTCCGGTGCATCCGCGAAGGCGACCGAGTCGACGCCGGTACCGTTGCCGGTTCCGTTGCCGGTTCCGTTGTCCCCCGCGTCGTCGCCACAGGCGAGCATGGGGAGCGTGACCAAGACGAGCAGAAGCAGAGGCGTAAGCGCTCGCTGAACCATGAACGTTACTCCTTGAAGGGTGGGAGTCGACGGGGACGGACGTAGGCAACCGACCCGCGAGTTAACAAGCCTCCGGTAAAACAAAGCGCGTCAGTTGCTGTCAAACACAACTCAGCGGCTTGATCGCCTGCCCGTGGTCGGCCGTCAAGGAATACATGCCGTCCCCGGTGCTGAATGCCCGCGTGACCACGCGTCGCGGCCATTGCCGTGCCCGTGGGCAGTCCCGACTCGCAGCACCTG
>SKZP01000501.1 GCA_007127275.1 Planctomycetota bacterium | reverse complement strand
GGGATCCAAATTGGATATGGCCAAACCGCATTCGCAGGAAGATCAGGAACAAAAAACGCTCGAGGAAAAACAGTCGACCGACGCAGAGGTCGAAAAGGGCACCGAGGCAAGCAACGGCGAGGAACCCTACGGTACTGCCGCGACCAAGTCCGGCAAGAGCACCTCTGGCGGTCGCAAGAAAGCTTCGGCAAGCAGCAAGAGCGCGGCTGGCGCCAGCAAGGCGAAGGCGAAGAAAAAGAAGAAGTCGTTGGGCCGTAATCGTAAGTCCGACGACGCGAACGACGCCGAGGCAGGCGACGTCACGGAAGCCGACGTCACGGAAGCCGACGTCACGGAAGCCGACGTCACGGAAGCCGACGGAGCCGCCGAGGAAGAAAAGGCCTCCGGGGATGGTGCCGGGGAACGCGCGGCCGAGGCGGCGACGCCCGCTGGTGGGAAAAAGGCGAGCAAGAAGAAGAAGTCGGCAAGCCGCGCTCGGGCCAAGGCAAAGTCCGCGGCGAGCGAGGAAGTGGCCGGCGCAGAGACGGGAAGTTCCGCCGAGGCGCAGCAAGACGAGGCTGTCAACGTGCCCGGCGAAAGTGGTGCGGGCGACGACCCGCCGAGCGACAGCGGCAGCGGAAGCGACGGTGCGGCGAGTGATTCCGCCGAGGCAAGTGCGTCCGCGTCGACTTCCTCGGATGCGGCCTCGGAGGCGCCGAGGCGTCGCCGCGGTCGCGTCTCCAAGGTGGCGCTCGCTCGTAAGGCGGAACAACCGGAACCGGAAGCCGAGGCGCAGCCTGCCGTTGAGGCACCTCATGCCGAAACACCTCAGGCCGCCGCGACCAATGAAGTCGCGCCGGCGGTCGAGCGAGGTGGCGGCGAGGCAATCAACCGCTACGGCGTGCCGAGCGCTTACGACGTCGAGACCGACCGCCGCCGGGCGCGTTACCGTGACGTGCAAGCCGGCAAGATCTCGCTCGACGACGAGGACGAGTCCGCCGGACCGCGCCGGCGCCGCCGGGGTGGCCGAGGCCGTCGCAGCGAAGAGGTCTTCGAAGAACCTGTCACCGAGGGGGATGAGGAGGCCGGCTGGGACGAGGAGGAAGAGGGCGCCTACGACGAGGAGGAAGAGGCGCAGCCGCAGAAAGCTCGGGCCGCCGAACGTGAAGACGAGGCGGACGAGGACGAGGAGGGGCAAGACGACCGGCCCCGGCGGCGTCGCGGTCGCCGTTCCCGCAGCCGTCGCCGCCGTGGAGGCGAGAAGGAGCAAACGCAAGGCACCGGCAGCGCCACGGAAGAGTACGAGGAGCAAGACAGCGTGGCCTCGCCCGAGACCGACGAGGATGAGGCATCGTCGACCTCGCGCCGTCGCGGTGGCCGCCACCGCCGCGGTCGTCGCAGCCGCACCGAACGGATCACCGACGAGCGTGACGCCGGCAAGGAAACGGCCGAGAAACACGAGCGGGGCGCACGCCGAGGGCGGGACCGCGGCCGAGACGCCGAGCCTGCCACCGGCAAGCAAAAGATGCTGATCAACGCGACCGAGTCGGACGAGATCCGCATCGCGCTCGTCGAGGGCTCCGAGTTGATCGACTACAACATCGAGCGACCGGATTCCGACGTGATCGGCGGCGTCGGCAACATCTTCAAAGGAGTGGTGCAAAACGTCGAGCCGGGCATCCAGGCCGCCTTCGTCGACATTGGCCTGCACAAGAACGGCTTTCTGCACATCAGCGACGTGCTGCCCATCTACGGGGAACGCTGGAAGCAAGGCGGCGGCCAAGGCAAGCAGCTCGGCGAGTACGACGGCCAATACGTCGTGCGCGAGCGCACCAAGCAAACCGACGAGTCGCCGCGCATTCAGGACCTGTTGAAGAAGGGCCAAGAGGTGCTGGTCCAGGTGACCAAGTCACAGATTGGCAACAAGGGCCCGTCGCTTTCGACGTACCTGAGCATTCCGGGGCGCTTTCTCGTGTTGATGCCGAACCTCGACAAGCGCGGCGTGAGCCGCAAGATCGAGGATGAGCGCGTGCGCCGCCAACTCAAGCGCGCCGTCGCCGAGCTCGACGTCCCCGAGGGGATGGGCTTTATCGCCCGCACTGCCGCCGCGGGGCACTCGAAGGAGGACCTCGGTCGCGACCTCGACTACCTGCTCAAGCTCTGGAAGGTGATCCTCAAGCGGATCGAGGACACGAAGCCGCCCGGGCTCGTCTTCGAGGAAAGCGACCTGATGATCCGCACCATCCGCGACAGCTTCTCCCCGGAAGTCGGCGAAATTGTCATTGACGACGAGGCCTCCTACCGCGAGATCGTCGACTTCATGCACGCCTTCGAGCCGAGCTACGTCGACCGCGTCGTGCACTACGACGACGACATGCCACTCTTTTACCGCTACGGCATCGAGCGGGAAATCGAGAAGCTCTTCGACAGCCGCGTGCCACTGCGCTCGGGCGGCTTCCTGATCATCGAGCAAACGGAGGCGCTCGTCTCCATCGACGTCAACTCCGGCCGCTTCACCTCGGAGAAGGACTCCGAGCAGACCGCGCTGAAGATCAACCTCGAGGCGGCCGAAGAGATCTGCCGGCAATTGCGGCTGCGCGACCTCGGTGGCCTGATCATCAACGACTTCATCGACATGCGCGACTTCGCGAATCGCCGCAAGATCGAAGACGCGATGCGCGAGCACCTCAAGTACGACAAGGCAAAGACCAAGGTCTGCCGGATGAGCCCGCTCGGGCTGATCGAGATGACCCGGCAGCGCCTCAAGGAGAGCCACAAGGTCACCTCCTACGACACCTGCCCGCACTGCAACGGCACCGGCTACATCAAGAGCCTGCCGTCGCAGACGCTGCTGATCATGCGCAAGATCAAGGTCGCCTTGAGCAAGTCCGACTCGGTGCGCGTCACCGTCACCGGGCCGTTGAGCGTGATCCA
Source organism: Planctomycetota bacterium (assembly GCA_007127275.1). Taxonomy (GTDB): domain Bacteria; phylum Planctomycetota; class UBA8742; order SKZP01; family SKZP01; genus SKZP01. The sequence goes on along the minus strand of SKZP01000501.1, from coordinate 4,395 downwards.
GCACCTGCAGAACGAAACCCGCGCCGAAGTGCATGCCCTCGAAGCGAGCACCGGCAAGCAAGTGATCCTCAACGGCTCACCGAGCCTGAGCGTCCACGAGATCAGCGTAAGCTACGACACGGCCCGCGGCCACACCCACCGCGTCTAGTAGACGGCCACCATGAAATCCGTGGGTCGCACGCCGCGGGCAACGCCCACGGGTTTCGCGCGAAGCCCGTGGGTCGGATCCTGTTGCGCCCCCGACCCACGGGCCGCAGCCCGTGGGCTTGGGGCTATACGTTGCCAGTCCTCGCCGCGACTCGTCGGCGCAGCCGCGCGGATTCGCACGTTGGCGCGGTGACTCACGCAATTGGTGTCGTGCGAACCTCGATGCGTCCTATTCGTCGTCGACGTTTGCGCCGAGCTCGCGCAGTTGCTCGGCGATTCGCTCGCGCTGCGCCTCGTCCCCCTCGAGTTGGTCGTAGGCGTGCTGGAGATCGGCGATGGCGGCGGCGACTTCGTTGCGTTCAAGTTGTGCCTCGGCGCGGCGCAGGCGCGCCTCGAATAAGCCGGGGGCGTGGATGAGCGTGGTCGTGAAGTCGGAGATCGCCTCGGCGTAGCGGCCACGATCGGCGTGCACCTTGCCCCGTTCGAGGAAGACGTCATAGTCGAAGGGGGCAACCTCGAGCGCCTGCGCAAACGCCGCCATTGCGGCCTCGTCGTCGCCAAGCCCGGCGTAGGCGCTGCCGCGCATGGTATACGAGTGCGACTTCGAAAGATTCGACACCGTGAGCTCGGCGGCTCGCTCGGTATCGCGAATCGCTGCCTCGTAGTCGCCGCGCATCAGGTGCACGCTGGCGCGGCCGTTGAAGTTCGAGGTGTTTTTCGAGCCGCCCTCGATTCGTTCGTTGAAGAGCCGCAGCGCCTCCGCCACGTCGGCGTTCATTTCCTCCTCTTTTCCGAGCGTGCGGTGCACCCGCCCTCGTACCCTATGGGCAAAGGCGTCGCTGGAATCGATCCGAATCACTTCCGAAAGATCGTCGAGCGCCGCGGAATACCGCCCGAGGCGGCGCTGGGCGACGGCACGGTTGTACAAGTGGTACGCGCTCGGGCGCGAGGCGAGCAGGCGTTCGAAGTCCTCGAGCGCCTGTTCGACTTCACCGAAGTAGTAGAGGCGATCCCGGGCGCGTCGTTGCAAAGGCCTCGGGTTATTCGGTGCCATGGTCACGGCGCTTTCGTAGTCCTCCTTCGCTCCGTCCACGTCGCCGATTTGCAACCTGGCGTGGGCGCGACGTTCGAAGATGAGCGGATTGGAGGCTCGCTCCAGTACCTCGTCGTAGTCGGCAATCGCCGCGTCGAAGCGCCCCAGTCTCACCTTCGACTCGGCGAGTCCCGTGTGAGCGGCGCTCATCAAGTAGTCGTCGTCGGAGAGCTCGATCGCTCGGGTCAAATCCTCGATCGCTCGTTCATACTCGTCGGCGTGCGCCCAATTGATCCTGCCCCGGAGGAAGTAGGGAAGGGCGTGTTGCGGGTCGATGTCGATTGCGCGATTGTAGTCCTCGCGGGCCTTGTCGATTTCGCCCATGCGCTCGAGTACATCGCCGCGGGCGACGTAGGCACTGGCGAACGACGGGTTGATGCGTATCGCCTCCTCGAAGTCCTCCAGGGCGGCCACGAGATTCTCCTCGGCCGCCTCGATCATCCCGCGGGCCCAGTAAGCGGCAGCATAGTTTGGATTGATCCGGATTGCCTCGCCCAGGTCCTCGAGCGCCCCTTCGTAGTCGCCCATTCGATGGCGCAGCGAGCCACGATTGCGGTAGGCGGCGGAGTATTCCGGATCGACGCGGATCGCTTCCGAGTAGTCCTCGAACGCTGCGTCGTGGTCGCCGAGGCGGGACTTGGTGGAGGCGCGTCCATTGAGGAAATAAGGGGTTTCGGGGGAGAGTTCCAGGGCGCGGTTGTAGTCGGCAAGCGAGGCCTCGTAGTCGCCGAGTTCGCGGTAGGCGCTGGCGCGCAGGTTGTAGTAGTAGGGGTCGTCCGACTCAAGCTCGATCGCCGTGTCATAATCGCGAATCGCTCCCTCGTCGTCACCGATTTCGGAGCGAATCCAGCCGCGGGCCGAGTGATGCTCCGCTTTCGGCTCCATGCCGAGCAGCTCGTACACCTCGAACAGCTCTTCGAAGGCGCGATAAAATCGCTCAATCTCGCTCGCCTCGAAATGGTTGCCCATCTCCCAGCTCGGAATGCCGGCCTCGATCGCCTTGTTCCTGCGCTGCTCGAACTCGTTGATGCGGTTCTGGGCGCGCAGCGAAAGGTGGTCCCGCACATCCTCGGCGACCTGCTCGGCCTCCTCGGCCCGCGCCGCTTCGCGCTCGGCCCGCGCCGCCTCGTGCTCGGCGCGCTCGGCGGCCAGCGCCTTTTCGTAGTGTGCCCGCTCCGCCTCCGCGTCGCTGGCCTTGCGTTGCGCCTCGCTGGCCTCGAGTTCCGCCTCGGTCAACAGCGCCGATTGCTGCAACGCATACATCTGCGACAGCACGAGCCCGAGCACGAGAACGAACACGGCGGCGACGCTCGTACTCAACGTCAACGTCGGGTTGCGGCGCGAGTAGCGCACGGCACGCTCGAAGAGTCCCGCCTTGCGCGCGCTCACCGGCCGCGCTTGCGCCCAGGCGTCGATGTCGCCTCGCATTTGCGCGGCCGACTCGTAGCGCTTGCGCACCTTGGCTTGCATCGCCTTCTCGGTGATCGCCGCGAGGTCGCGCGGCACGTTGTGGGCGAAACGACCGAGCGTTTCCTTCGCCTTGGCGAGCACCGGGTCGTAGTCGACGATCAACGCCTGCTGCACGGTAGAAAGCGGCGTCGGCGCCCGGTACGGCGGGGCGAGCGTCAACAGCTCGTACAGCACACAGCCGGCGGCGAACAGGTCCGACTGCGCGCATAGCGCGCCGAGTTCTCCCCGCGCTTGCTCGGGGCTCATGTATGCCGGGGTGCCCATCACCGAGCCCTCGGCGGTGCGGTGGCTGTTGCTCTCGGCGCGGTCCGAGGAGATCAGCGTGACGCTTGCGTCTTGCGGGTCCGAGCCCGACTCCTCCGGGGGCGCATCCAGCAGCCGCGCAAGCCCCCAGTCCATCACCAGCACTTCGCCGTGGCGCCCGACCATGATGTTCTCGGGCTTCAGGTCGCAGTGGATCACCCGGCGGTCGTGGGCATAGCCCAGCGCGTCGAGCACCCGGCGCATCACCTCGAGCCGTTCGTGTAACGGAAACACCGTCTCCGGATCGACGCCCTGCTCCACCGCCTCGCGCGCCGCGGCAAGCCGTTCTTTGAGCGTCTGGCCGCGCACCTTCTTCATCGTGAAGTACGGATCGCCCGCTTCGGTCCGGCCGATTTCATAGATTGGAACGATATTCGGGTGCTCGAGCTGGCTTGTGACCTGGCCTTCGTGGATGAACCGCGACAGCGTCGCCGGCTTCGCCTTGTGGCTCAGCACCACCTTGTAGGCCACCTCGCGCCGCAAGCTCTTGTCGAAGACAACCTGCACACGACCCATCCCGCCTTGGCCGAGGACACGGCCCATCTCGTAGCGGCGGTCGAGCCCGTCGAGAATCGGCGCGTTGCCCATCCCCTCGACGCCCGGCTGCGAAGAGGATCCGCCGCTGTCCCCGAAGCGTGGTGGCCCGAGCTCCGTCTCCGAGCGCGTCAGGTCCCCGGTTTCCGGTGCGCCGGGTACCTTTGGGGCTACTCGCTTGCCGCCCTTGCCAGGAGTGCGAACGAAACTACCTTCCTTCGACATGTCCGACATACTAGCGCTCCCGTACCTACTTGAATTCACAGTCGGATATGAGGTGGGCGCAGTTCCGTTTCATGCGTTCGACCGGACGGCAACCCAATTGCTGGGATCCTGGAGCCTTCCGGTGAGCTTGAACGTTGCTGCACAGGTCCACGGTTTGGATGTGCAAGCGCGGCAATTCAACCGTAGCAGTTCCCCGTGAAATCAGTCAACGCTGGAACAAGGGGGGGCGCAGCTGCCTCGTTGGCGAGCGGCGGTTGCACTCGGACGGACCGCTCGCGTCACCTACCTCTGCGGCGGTCAAGAACGGGGAAACCCGTGCCGATACTTTCCACCGGGGGGAATGCCCGAATGCCGTGATGGCGACGGCATTCACGCCGCACCCCGCGCGCTGGCGCACCTCGGCATGATTACGGCATGCGGGGCATGCCCGCTGGAAGGATCTCTCGCAGATACGCCCGCACTTCGCTGGAAAAGGAGCCCGCCATGTTCATTGGCCAACTGGTCTCGCACCTTCGACCTCACCGGACGAGCACGCCGACGTCTTCAACGTCCTCTGCGACCGCGGAGCCGCAGCAGTTGCGACTGGCCTTTGCCGGCGGCGGCACCGGGGGGCACCTCGCGCC
>SKZP01000470.1 GCA_007127275.1 Planctomycetota bacterium | reverse complement strand
TGGCGCTCGAGTTCTTGAAAACGCATAACGCCGCGCCGCTCGACAGTATTGCCGAGCGGGTGGGCAAGAGCCGCGACGTCACCATGGACGGCCTGAAGTTTCTCTGCCAGGCCGGCAAGGTGATGTACGACTTCGGCGACGACGTCTACCGCTACCGCCCGGTGATCAAGGAGGACGTGCCGCTGGAGTCGCTCCTCTACCGGGATCCACGCGAGGAGGAAGCGCTCGGCCTCGTCGAGGAAAAGAAGGTCGAGCTGAAGACGACGAAGCAGGACGCCGCCCGCCAGCGCATCTTCGTCGCTGCCGAGGTCAGCCAAGGCAACAAGACCTTCCACCCCGAGCTCGTCTTCGACTTCGACGGTCGCTTGATCTCCGCCGAGAGCGACGACTGGTACTACAAGGAAAACAAGCTCTACCGAGGCCCCTCCGTTCCCATCCTCGCCGCCAAGATTGCCTACGAGCGCCGTGTGACGCTGGAAGAGTTCGTGACGTAACCGAACGGGATCCCTACTAAGGCGCTGACAGGAAATACTTAGTCCAAGACTCCGGCCCGTGGGCACGTTTGCGCCAGCGTGCAAGGATTCAACTGCGCTTCGAGAGCGCTTCGACGATTGTTGTGACGTTGTGCGTCAGCATGCCGAGGTAGGTGCCCGTAGCCGTGCCGGGCTCTCCCATGGCGTCGGAGTATAACGCCCCGCCGATCTCGACGCGGTGACCGCGGGCGGCGGCCCCTTCGACGAGGGCCTCGACGTATTGCGGGTTCACGCTCGTCTCAATGAAGATTGCCGGGATGCGCCGCTCGACGATCAGCGACACGAGTTGCTCGCGCCGCTGTACCCCCGCTTCCGCCTCCGTGGTCATCCCCTGAATGCCCATCACTTCGATGTCGAAGGCACGGCCGAAGTACTGAAAGGCGTCGTGCGCGGTGATCATTACCCGCTGCTGCGACGGAATTCCCGCCACCTGCTTGCGCAGCCGTTCGTAGGCCTCGTCCAGTTCCGCCTGGTAGGCCACCGCATGTTCCGCGAACGCCTCGGCCTGCTCGGGAAGCGCCTTGGTTAGCGCCTCCGCCACGACGTCCACCGCGTGGCGCCACAAGCGCGGGTCGAACCATACGTGCGGATCCTTCGCCTCGGAGTCTTCCTCCGGCTCCTCCAGCAACGCCTCGCGGGGCAATTGCTCGGCCACCGCAATCACCGGCTTGCGCTCCCCCATGCGCCGCAACGTGTCGCCGAGTCGTCCCTCGAGCAGCAGGCCATTGTAAAGGATCATATCGGCACGCTCGAAGGCGCGACTGTCCGCCTCCCGCGCCACATAAAGATGCGGATCCACTCCCGCGCCCATGATCTGCGTGAGCCGCACCCGCTCGCCGGCGACGTGCCGCACCAGGTCGGCAAGTTGCCCCGTCGTTGCGACGACATGAAACCGCTCGTCCTCACTCTGCTCTCCCGTACCGCTGCAACCGACGGCAACGACGCCGAACGACAGCGCGGCCACGGCGAGCAGCAAACCGACGAGTGCAACCGACAAGGTCGGCAACCAGGAGCGTACGGGTCGCATCATCCTTCTTCCTCCCCGCAAGCGGGGGAATCAACACCGAGCGAGGGAAAGTTTGCCCTCAGAAACTCGCTGGCAACCACTCGGATTGCGCGCTACGGAAATGGGCGCAGGAGCAAAGTTAGCCCCGGCAAACAGTTGAGTCAAAGCATACCGCCTCCCCGGCACGCGTCAAGGGCCGTTTTCGGCGAAAGCGCCCCTCGCCACGCCAAGCCGGCGCTCGCCGGTAGCAAAGCGGCACGAACGGTGGCGCTCGCTGGCGGCTCTTACGGATAGACACAATTTGCTTGAACGGCAGTCCCCGCAAGTGGCTTAACAGAGTGCATACAGCGAGCCGAGCCTCACCCGTGTGTCGGGCTGCAAGGTGAACGCCCACCGGGTGCATGTTCACCGGGTGTGTTTTCATCCGCCCATTCTCCGGCGTCGCATCCTGTACTTCCACCGAAGGGGAGTCAGTCCATGAAACCGATTCCAACGTTCGTGATCGGCGCTGCCCTCTTGCTAGGGCTCGGCGCGAATGCCTATGCGCAGTCGTTCGAATATTTTCGCGAGCTGACCGCCACGAATTCCTCGGCGACCGCACAGAGCAACGTCCCCGTACCCCTGCGGCTCACCGACGCAAACTTCGACTTCAGCAATGTGCGCGGCGATGGGCTGGATATTCGCTTCTCGAGCGATACGAATCCGGCGACGTTCGACTTGGACTACTTTCTGGAGTTCTTCGACGACGTCGAGGAAGAGGCGCTCTTTTGGATCAACCTACCGAGCATCGATGCGACCGACACGGCAACGTTCTACATGTTCTACGGCGATGCGAGCTTCGCCGTGGACGACAGCGACCGCGACGCGACCTTTCCGAACCGTTGGATCAGTGGGGTCGATGGCCCGACGATCGACGCGACGCAGGTGCACGAGTACGACTGGTTCGAAGTCGAGGACGGCGACCAAGTAACCTTGGACCCGCCTGGCGACGTGCTGACGGTTCGCGCCGCCCGCATCCTCGTTGACGGCACCATTCGGCTCGACGGGCAAGGACACGCAGGCGGCGACGCCGAAGAAGACGGTGAGGATGATGGAAACACCGGCGGCGGCGGCGAGCCGGGCGCAACCGGCGGCACGCCGCCACAGATTACCGGTGCCGGCGGCGGCGGCTACGGCGGCGAAGGGGGCGACGGCGGCGACGCGGCGGGGCCACAGCCTCCCGCCTCCGGCGGCAATGCCTATGACGCGTTCGCCGCGAGCGGACTTGGCGTCGAACTCGGCTCGGGCGGCGGCGGGGGCGTTACCGGCGTGCCGGGAACCGCCGAGGGCGGGGCCGGTGCCGCAGCGATCGACGCGCGCGCCATGCTGCTGACGATGACTCAAGGAACCATCACCGCCAACGGAAGCGAAGGCAATGACGGCGAAACCGGTGGCGGCGGAGGCGCCGGCGGGGGAATCCTGATCGGCGGCTATCACCTCCGTCTGGTCAACCCGACGCTCGAAGCGCGCGGCGGCGACGGCGGCAATGGCGGCGCCGCCGGTGGGGGCGGCGGGGGCGGCGGAATCATTCGCGTCGTCTATCAGAGCGAACTCGACGAAACCAACCTCGACCTTGTCGTCGACGGCGGGGCCGGCGGCATCCTCGGCGTCGCCGGGGACGACGGCGACGACGGGGAGGAAGTCGACTTTCAAGACGCCGATGTGATCGACGAAATCCTCGTCACCGACGTCGGCGCCGAGCAACTCTTCGGCGCAGGCGCACAACCCCCGGTGTTGACCGTGACGCACGATGGCTCGCCGGTCTCCGAAGACGACACCTTCGAGGTCGCCACCGGCTCGAGCCTCGCCGAGCTCAACGTGGCGATTTCGGTCAGCGACCCGAACAATCTCGACGTCGATGTCGAAACCACCCTCGACCCCGCATTCGCCGACTTCGATCCCAACGAGTGGGAGGTCACCGGGGCAAGCACCGATCCGTTTTCCGACCTCCAGCCGGGAAGCGGCACGTTCACCGACAACGCACACCACGAGATCACGATCACCGCCGAAAACACGGACGGGGCTCGGGATTCGCTGACCTTCTTCATCTTCGTCGGCCCGCGCTTCGAGTTGCGCCGCGACGGCCACGTAATCGAGTTCGAGGATACCGACGACGCCGGCACGATTCCCGATACCCAGACGCTCACGCTTTCCTACCAGATCACCAACGCCGCGCGTGGCCCGCTCGAGTTGACCGGTGATCCGCCGATCGAAATCGTCGACACCGACAACGCCGATGTGCTTGTCTCGCAACAGCCGAGCACCACGATCGCCGCGTCCGCGACGACGACCTTCGAGCTGCTGATCATTCCCGACTCAACCGGCGAGTTCGAGGTGGAGGTGCGCATCGGACACAACGCGCTGCTCGACGCACCGTTCGAGTTCACCATCGAAGGAGAAGCGGAGCCGACGCCGAGCCTGACGCTGATCGACCCGCTGCATCGCGAGTTGATTCCTGCCAATGCCCATTTCATCGGCTACCTGCAGTCGTATGCGCCGCAAACGATCGAGTACACGATCCGCAACGACGGCGGCGAAGACCTCGAACTCGACGACCCGAGCGTCGCAGTGGCCGCCACGGAAAACGTCACCGCCGAGGTGACCATGCAGCCGACGAGCCTCGTGCTCGAGCCGAGCGAGGAGGCGACCTTCGTGTTGGAGCTCGAACCCGTTCCCTCGGGGCCGTTTTCCTTCACGCTCACGCTCGGCAGCAACGACCCGCAGCGCCCGAGTTACATCGCGCACGTCGAGGGATGGGCGACGACGATTCCGCAGTCGCGCCCGCAGATCGAGCGCCCCGCGACGCGGACCATTCCCTCACGGGGGACGCACGACGTTGGCTTCGCAATCACCGGCGATCCGCAAGCCTATTCCTTCACCGTGCGCAACATCGGCGTCGAGGAGTTGAACCTTGCCGATCTCGAAGTCGGCGAGGCGGAAAACGCCAACGTGACGATCACCGCGCAGCCGAGTGTGTCCGAACTCGCCTACGGCGAAACCACCAGCTTCGAGATCGAGGTGACCCCTCTCGAAGACGGCCCCTGGCAGATGTCGCTGACGCTGCCCAACGACTCGCCGATGTTGCCCGGCTACTGGATCCGCGTCGTCGGCGAAGGCGTCGCCACGGGGCGCCCGGCGATTGCGGTCGAGCGTCACGGCAACGTGCTCGTTCCCCACGAAGGCAGCGACGACATCGGCGAGCGCCCGGCGGGCGAGGCCTCCGTCGTCGTGTACTGGATTCGCAACCGCGGCACCGAGCCGCTGACCGTCGAGTGGCCGGTAACGATCTCCGAGGCGGACAACGTCGCCGCAACGGTGCTTGCGCTGCCGGCAAACAACGTCCCCGCGATCGACGGCCTGACGCCAATCGTGGTGGCACTGACGCCGGATGCGCCGGACCGCTTCTCCTTCGACGTCACCGTCGAGAGCGACGACCCCGAGCAGCCGAGTTACCGCTTTACGGTACGTGGCAACGCCCCGTTCGAGGATCCGGACGGGATCCAGAAGTTCATGGGCGGTTGCGCCACCGGTGCCGGTGCCCACGCCCCGCTTGCGTTGATCGCGGCGGTCGTGCTGCTCGCGCTGCTGCGCCGCCGCACCTTCGCGTGGCAGTAGCCCGGCGTTGGGCACATCCGGAAACCAATGGCCCCGAGGTGTCGCTCGCGCGCCTCGGGGTTCCGCGTTTCCGGCTACGACCGGGGCTCGCCCTGGGCGGGCTCCCCACCGTTTGCGCGCCTCTCGTCACGCAAACGGCAGAGAGTATCCTTGCGTTCCTGCGGCCTCCCTGGCCAATGCTGCGCCTCGCGCGTCAAGTTGGCCGCGGCCTTGGAACGGTGCGCAACCGACGACAACGAAGCTGAGCCGAGCGCAGTAGCTCAAACTCGGAAGCAAGTTTCTGACCGCTCCTTGGTTCCGAACGTGGAGCGTCACGAGCGAAGGCTGCGCGAGGCGGAAGTCGGTGAGCTGGGCCTGCGCCACGTCGTGCACCGCAGCGGCGACTCCGCGGTTTTGAACGGCGCACGTGGGGCACGCGTGCCCCAAATGGAAGCACCCACCGGCGCGAACCGGTGGGTGCGAGGGTCAACGCAATGCGACTTTGCCTGCGCCTCAGTCGCTTAAGGCGCCGAGTAGTGCGGCGATGATCAGGCCACCGAGGTCCACGCCGACCATCCACTCGCGGCGACCGTCCGTCACGTCGTAGAGGATGAACATCGCGGCGGAGCCGGCGAGATCGAAGCCGAGCAGGAAGGAGTAGCGCACGAACAAACCGGCGGAGAGGGAGCCAATACCGTCGACGCCCAAGATGTCCTCGCCGGTCTCGTAGCGCAGCCGCTTGAAGGCAACCTCACCACGCAGCATGAGACCGAACTGAAAGACGTTGGTGCCGCGCGGGTTGGCGACGGCGAAGCCCATCAACGAGTTGACGCCAAAGTGAAAGGCGCCGTGATTGCGGTTCTCTCCCGAGTAGAGCTGGCCGCCGATCGCGGGCGCGACGGTAATCATGGGGAAGAAGCCGCCGACGTTAAAGATGGGCGTGCCGAACTCGGCGCCGAATTCAATGAGCAGCCCGCCTTCCAGTCCGCTGGAAAAGGGGGCGTCGGCGGCAGTGACCGCGAAAAAGGTCCACGGCATGATGTGCATCACCGGCTCGGCGGGTTCGTCTTCGTAGCGTTGCAACGACAGCTGTGGCTTTTCTTGCTCTGCCGGGACAAGGAAGGAAACCGAGGGTGCAAAGGGGCTTGTTTCGGCGTCGAAGCCGCCCAATGGATTCTCAGCCAGCGGCAACTCTTCGGCCTGGGCGCTTTGTATCGGCGCAGCGGCGCCGACGGCGAGCAAGGCGAGGCTTAGCAGTGGCCACGTAGGAAGGTGTCGTTTCGCCATGGTCGGGTCTCCTCGGACAACGTATCGGATTCAGAGACGGCCCCGCGGGCCAAGAACTAACCATGTAGCAGCAAACATCCGGCGAGGTTCACAAGACTTTGCAACCCCGCCGGATGTTGATGAATGCACGCGCGCTCAAGCGCAGTCGTACAGTGGATGCCGCTACTTCTTCGCCTTATTCAGCGCCTCTTCGTCGGATTTCTTCACGGCGTCGCGTGCCCCTCGGAAGATCAGGCTGTCGAAGCTGAAAATGCCGGAGCCGAGGAAGAACAACACGAGCGAGCACATCGCGAGCAACATGCGGTTCTGCAGCACCGCCATCCAATCTTCGGCTTGCCCGAGCCCGGCGAACAGGTTCGTGATCACCACGACAAAGAGTACCGCCCCAATGGGCCGCACAATGATGCCGGCGACCGAGGCAATCCCCGCAAGGATCAGCAGCATGCCAACGCCGGTGGTGCCGAAGTCGCCGAGATTGTATTGGCCGAGGTCAAGCAGCATGGCGCCGCCGGCCTCGCCGGCCATGTTCAGGTAGCCCTGGTGAATGAAGACGAGGCCGATGACGATGCGAAACGGCAGCGCGATGATGCGCGCACCCACGGTATGGAGCCAAATGGCGAACATGGCGTCGAATCCTCGCGAACTCTTGGGACGGGACGGGAAGGTGGAGCGGCTCGACCGGTCGAAACGGGGCAACCCCGCGTGGGGTAACAACTCCCGGCCGGCGCAACACGTGATACGGATACCGGCACCGTAGCACGTCATTGCTGCCTGCGGGAGAGGTAACACTGCGACGGGGGCAGTCGAAATTTGCTGGGCCACAACGTCCAGCGTCTACCGACCGTATGCAGGGCGGAACTCCGCCCCCGCCCGTTTGCGACGACAGCCAGGAGCCGTCGGCGA
>SKZP01000097.1 GCA_007127275.1 Planctomycetota bacterium | reverse complement strand
GCCCGTGGGCATTTCGGATCCGTGGGCTCGGCACACGTAGGCGAACGGGAACCTTAAGCGACCAACCACGAGTTCGTAAGGCGGGCCTCCGTGCCCGTTCACAGCGTGTCGTGGGTTGCGAGTAAGACACCGAATTCGGGAGCTTTCGGGTACGTGACTTGATTGACGTGTTGGGCGCGCCCGCATCAACGCCGGGCTTCCGGCTGCTGCGCCGGGGCTGCCCTCGGCCGTCCCTTTCGGGGCTAGCGGTCGACGGCCGGCGAGCTAGGGTCGGGGAGTTCACGCTCGTTCTTCCCCACACGAAGGAAAAGGTGAGTGAGTGATGGGCACGTTCCACGACAACATGGGAGAGTTGCACGGCATCACCGTCGTCGTCAAGACACCGGACGGAAGCCGCGCCTGGATTGGCCGCTGCCATGAGGAGCGACCGGAGGGCATGCTCTTGCTCGACGTTGCCGCGTATGTCGAAGGCGAAGGGGAGAAAACGCTCGCCGAGGCCATTGCGCAGGCGGCGCGTCTCGGTCATTGGCCGCAACACAAGCGCCTGCTCGTCCCAAGTGCGGAGATTGGCACCGTCACCCGCCTCGGCGAGTTGCGCGGCTAGAAGGGGGGAACGAGTTGAACCGCTAGCTGTTTGGAAAGCGTCGTAAGCCCACCCGCTTCGCCCGTGGGTCGAATGCGCGCCTCGCAGATCTAGCGTCTTTCGCCCTGTGCTCGCCGCGGAACGTAACGGCCCAGGGACACCCTCGGACGTACCTACGGGCTTTGGACGGAACAAGGCAACCACCCGTAACTCTCACGTACACGTCTCGTGCTTAACGGACCGACGAAATATGGGGCGACCAACGTCTTGCGACGCAAGGCGCGCTCGCTCTTTTCCGTCGCCGGCATTGCCATTGGCATCTCCGCGGTCATCAGCTTGATTGCCATCTCCTCGGGGCTGCTAACTGCCGTGCGTACCTTGCTTAGTGAGCTACCGGCCGACCTACTCGTCGTTGCCCCCCATGCCGCTGGCCTCGAAGGCAGTACGTTGCCCGAGGAGCTTGTGCCGCAGATTGCCTCGTTGCGCGACGTCGAGTCCGCCGAGCCGATGATTATGCGCCTGCAGAACTTTCCCGTCGGGCGTCTCGTCAAGCCGCTTCCTGGCAGCCGCGAGAGCGAGGCCTCGGCGGTCTTTGCCATCTTTGGCGTGCAGCTCGACGGCGAGTTCGTCGAGCGTTTCGAGATTGTCGAGGGACAAGGCTTCAGCGACGGCGCCACCGACGAAGTGATGATTGGCTCGCAAATTGCCCGGCGCTTGAAGAACCAGTTCGGCCTCGAAGAATTGCCGCCGCTGCTGCCGCACGGTCCGAACAGGGCTTGGGAGGTGCGCGGCGTCTTCCGCACCGGCGGCATTGCCGACACGGCTATTGTCGTGCCCTACGAGACTGCGCAAGAGTTTACCGGCATGCGCGAGCAAACCAGTGCCGTGCTCGTGCGCGTGAAGGACGCGGGCACAGGTCCCATGTTCGGCGGCCCCGCCGACCTCACTGGTACCATCTCGACCATCAACGGCATGGATCCGCAAACGGCCGTGGCGCTCGAGCCGGGCGAATTCCTCGACCGTTTCGGGGACGACCTCGAGAACCTGCAACGGCTCGTCTGGTCCATTGGCCTGATTGCCGCCCTTGCCGGCGCCGTCGGTGTGCTGAACACCATGATGAGCAACGTGCACGAGCGCACCCGCGAGATTGGCCTCTTGCTCGCCGTGGGCTGGACGCGCACCCACATGATCGGTGCCGTGCTCGTCGAGGGCCTGATCATCAGCCTCGCCGGCGGCCTGCTCGCCATACCGCTCGGCATTGGCCTCGTCGAGGCGGCGTCGTGGCTGATGCAGGTCGACCCCGTGCCGCAGGGGATTCATCCGCAGGTCTACGTCTTGGGGCTCTCGTTAAGCCTGTTGCTCGGGCTGCTCGGCAGCCTCCTGCCCGCCTGGCGCGCAAGCCGGCTCTCTCCGGTCGAGGCGCTACGGGAGATCTGACTGCCACTGCGCACGTGGGTGCCGCGTAGCGAGCGTCGCGACCATCTACGAACGCGTCAGCACGAGCTTGCCGAAGTGGCTGCCTTTCTTCATCTCCGCAAGCGCCTCCGGGAGGCGTTCGAACGGTTCCGTGCGGTCAACCACTGGCTCGAGCGAGTGCCGCTCCACGAAGCGCAGCATTTGCTGAAAGGCGGCGCGCGAGTCGACGAGCACCCCGGCGAGCCGAATGCGGCGCATCATCACAAGCCCGGTGTTGAGCTCCGCGTCGAGCCCGGTCAGCGCTCCCAGCACGGCGATGGTGCCGCCCCCTTTGACGGCGCGCAGTGAGTGCGGCAAGGTCTCACGTCCCGCAGTGTCAATGACGAGGTCGGCGCCGCCGTCGGACCATTGGGCGACCGCTTTCGCCCACTCGGGTTCGCTCCGGTAGTTGACTGTGAAGTCGGCGCCGAGTTGCTTCGCCCGGGCAAGCTTGTCGTCGTCGCTGCTTGTAATGGCGACGCGGCAGCCCATCAGCTTGGCAAGCTGCAACGCCGCCACGGAAACGCCGCCGGTGCCGAGCGTCAGCACCGTTTTGTCCACTGCGCCGCTCGGGTCGAAGCCCGCTTCCGTGACCAGGCAGGACCACGCGGTGAGGTAGGCGCACACGAGCGTCGAGGCCTGGGCGAAATCAAGGTGTGCGGGCTTGGCGAGCACCGCCGCGGCGGGCAGCACCACCTGCTCCGCCGCCATGCCCGGACCGGGTGTGCCGAGCGTGGTCTTCACGTAGCTGTCGCGAAACGGACCGCTCAACCAGCCGGAAACGAAGACGCTGACCACCTCGTCGCCGACTTTAACCGCCTCAACATTCTCGCCGACCGCGCGCACGACGCCCGCGGCGTCGCTGACCGGCGTGGCCGGCAGCCGCAATTTGGGATTGTAGGCCCCCTCGACGACGAGGATGTCGCGGTAGTTCAGCGAGAGCGCCTTGACCTCGACGCGGACCTCGCCCGGCCCCGGCTCGGGTACGTCGGTTTCCACGGCGTGAAGTCGGTCCAAGCCGAATGATTCGAAGCGGAAGGTGCGCATGAACGGCCGTCCTTTCTTGCGGCGACAAAACGTACGTGTGACGTACCGGTTTCCCGGTACGCCTTTCGTTTTTTCTCCGTTATGCTACGAATAGAGTACCATCCACGTGCCGGCTTGCTACTTGGTGTAACACGAGGTTCGCCTGTGGGCCGTGACACGTATCTCGTTCTCGTTCCGTCGCAAGGAGGAATGCATGCGCAAAACACTCGCGCTGACACTGCTCGTACTCGGCCTCGTCGGTCTACCCGGCCTCGTCGTCGCCCAAAGCTTCGAGCCCGACGACCCGGACCAAGATGACACGACGCCCAACGGCTCCGCGGAAGTCGACGAAGACTCGGTAACCTTCGAAGAGGGCGCCGGCCCCGCGAAAGGGGACCGTATCGATGCCGAGCATGGCACGACCTTCAAGGAGTCGACCTCCCTTTCCATGGACGGCGCGGTGGTCCACGAGTCGGAAACCGAGCAAACCGAATCCGGCCGCAATACCATTGAGGTATTGGAGGTCGACGACGAAGGAGAAATCACCGCGTTGCGGATTTCCGTGCACGAAAACAAGACCCGCAACGTGGATGACGGCCGGGCGCAGGAAGCCGAGAGCAACACTGTCGGCCGCACCTACCACGTGACTCGCGACGGCGACGGGTGGGACGTCGCATACTGCGAAAGCGACGACCAGGCCGAGGAAGGGGACCGAGTGCCGCGTGGCGAG
The DNA here is from genome assembly GCA_007127275.1 of Planctomycetota bacterium. GTDB lineage: Bacteria > Planctomycetota > UBA8742 > SKZP01 > SKZP01 > SKZP01. The sequence continues at coordinate 3,569 of SKZP01000097.1, read as the reverse complement.
GTCAGGGAAATGAGCGACATGGCCGACGGCAGCACGGACAACAACCTTCGTGACGCGCTCACCGGCAACACGTTCGATGTCGGCGACGACGTCGAGCTCGACATTGAAGAGATTCTGGGCCAAGACGCCGACGAAATGGGCCTTGCCGACCGCGAGTTCAACGTCACCTTCGCCGGCCTGTCCCAGGTGAACGGCCGTCGTACCGCGAAGTTCGACGTCGTCATGAACATGTCGGGCGAGATCGGCCCGGGGATGACCATGAGCATGGAGACCTCGGGTGAGATGTTCGTCGACGTGGAGTTGATGGTCGGAGTGTCGATAAAGCTCGAAGGCCCCGTCCGCATCAAGGGCGGCGACGAGCATATGCAAATCGACGGCACCGGCACGTTCGAGATGACGGCCAATAGCGAGATCACGCGCAACGACTAAGGAGTCGACAGAACGTCCATTCCGAACGTTGAGCGTCACGAGCGAAGGCTATACAAGGCGGAGGAAGGTGAGCCGCGCAGGGGTGACAAGTCACGTCGAGCCGCGCAACCGACGACAACGAAGCAGGGCCGAGCACAGGTGCTCAACGTCGGAAGCAATTTTCTGACAGCTCCTGAGTCGCACGGCGACATGGCGAACAAAGAACGCTTACGGAGTCGCATGACCCGTAAGCGTTTCTTGTTTTGGCCGTGCGCGGCGCCCGGACGGTATGTTTCGCCGTCACTCGTTGACCCGGGTCCGACCGGATGTCGGCCAGCTACGGGTCAGTGGCGGAAGTGGCGCATGCCCGTGAAGACCATGGGAATCTTGTACTTTTCGCAGGCGCCAATCACGTCACCGTCGCGCTTGGAGCCGCCGGGCTGGATGATCGCTTTGACGCCGGCGTTCGCCGCGTGATCAATACTGTCCGGAAACGGAAAGAAGGCGTCGGAGGCGAGCACGCTGCCAACGGTGGCCTGTTCGCCGCCAATGGTTTGCGCGCGGTGTACGGCAATCTGTGTCGCTTCGACGCGGCTCATCTGCCCGGCGCCGACGCCAATGGCCACCCCCTGCTTGGCGAGGACAATGGCGTTTGACTTGACGTGCTTGCACACGACCCAGGCAAGGTGCAAATCCTCGTGCAGCGTTGCCGGCGGCGCCTCGGCCGTTGCGTTCGTCCACCGTACCTGCTTGGGTGCCGGCTCCGCAGCGTAGAGGCGCGTATCCGGTTGTTGCACGAGCAGCCCCCCTTCGAGACCGCGCAGCACCGCCTCGGTGCGCGCACGGCTCGGCTCTAGTCGCTCAGCCTCCGGCTGCCCCACGGCGAGAATGCGCAACCGCGTCACCCAGCCCGTGCCCTGCTTGAAGACCTCGAGCGCTTCCTCCGCCACACTTGGGGCAACCAGGCACTCATAAAACTGCCCTTTCGCGCAAATGGCCTCGGCAAGCGCTTGGTCGACGCGGCGGTTCAGAGCGAGGATGCCGCCGAAGGCCGAGGTCGGATCCGCATCCCGGGCCCGCTCGAACGCCGTCGTTGCGTCCTCGGCGACGGCTGCGCCGCACGGGTTCGTGTGCTTGATCACCGCGCAGGCCGGCTCGGCGAGCTCGCCCGCAAGCAGCATCGCCGCTTCGCAATCCAGCAGGTTGTTGTAGCTGACCTCGCCGCCGTGCAGTTGCCGCGCCGTGGCGAGGCTCGCCCGCTCTGGCGGTGCCATCTCTGCGTAGTAGGCGGCTTGCTGGTGCGGATTCTCCCCGTAGCGCAGTGCGGCCACCTTGTCGAAGCGGCGCACGAACACCTCCGGCCACTCCGGCTGCTCCGCCTCCGCTTCCGGTTGCTGTTGCCCGGCGAGTTGATGCTCGAGCCAGGTCGCAATGGCCGCGTCGTAGGCCGCCGTGTGCCGGTACGCAGCCAGCGCCAGCGTGCGGCGCGTCGCCTCGTCGACGCTCTCGTTCGCCTCCAGTTGCGCCTGAACACTCGCATACTGCGCCGGCGAGGTCAGCACGACGACGTTCGCGTGGTTCTTTGCCGCGGCACGCACGAGGCACGGCCCGCCAATGTCAATGTTCTCCACCACCTCCTCAAAGCCGGCCGCATCTGCCTGCCAGTGGGCCGCCGCGGTGCGCTCGAACGGATAGAGGTTCACCGCGACAAGATCAATCGAGGCAAGCCCCAACTCGGCAAGCTGTGCCGCGTCCTCCTCACGCCGCGTGTCGGCTAGCAGCCCCGCGTGAATGTGGGGGTGCAGCGTCTTCACCCGGCCACGCAGCACCTCGGGAAAGCCCGTAACCTCGGAGACGCCCTTGACCTCGAGCCCCGCCTCGCGCAACGCCTTGGCCGTACCGCCGGTGGAGATCAGCGTCACCCCCGTCGAGGCGAGGAACTGGGCGAAGTCCACGAGGCCGGTTTTGTCGGAAACGCTGAGTAGGGCAGTCTTGATCTGGCGCGGCATGGCGGGTATCACGCAAAGGGAGGGCGGCAACGAACGTTTGCGCAGGCATAGCAAACCGGCGCGGGCGCGCCAATTCGCAACCCTTAACGTCGGCGAGCGGCAACCGGCTTCCGCTCTCGCCTCACGGAGCGTCAATGAGCTTCGAAGTGATCGTCATCATTGCCGCGGCGATCACCGGCATCATTGCCGGCGGCGTCGTCCACGAATACGGCCACGCCTGGTCGGCGCTCAAGCTCGGCGACGACACCGCCGCGCGCATGGGCCGCCTGACCTTCCAGCCCGTGCCGCACATTGATCCGTTCATGACCATTGTGCTGCCGCTTGTGCTCGTCATCGCCACCGGCGTGCCGTTCGGCGGAATGAAGCCCGTGCCGATTAACCCGGCCGGGCTGCGCCACCCCAGACGCGACATTGTCTGGACGGCACTCGCCGGGCCGGGCTTTCAGCTTGGCTTCGTACTCGTCGTCTTCGCACTGTATCTACTGCTAACGCCATTGTTCGCGCCGGGCTCCTACGCCTTCACCTTCTTTTACATTGTCTTATTCGCAAACGTGCTGATTGCCTTTTTCAACCTGATTCCCATTCCGCCGCTTGACGGCTCCCGCGTCCTCGCCTACTTTCTGCCGCCGCAGACCCGTCGGACCTACCTTAACCTGCCACCGGTCGTCGGCATCGCAATTGTCCTCGTGCTCGTGCTCACCGGCGTGATCCGCGCCGTGCTCGGTCCGCTCGTCCACATGTCACGCGAGTTCTTCGCCTGGGCCTACGTCAATCTCGGCCTGCACAACTGGACGGGCAACCTTCACGTACACGTACTCGGCACTTAGCGAGCTGTCAGGAAATTGCTTCCGAACGTTGAGCACCTGCGCTCGGCTCTGCTTCGTTGTCGTCGGTTGCGCGGCTCGACGGGACTCGTCACGCCTTCGCGGCTCACCTTCCTCCGCCTTGCATAGCTTTCGCTCGTGACGCTCAACGTTCGGAAGGTAGTTCCAGTCAGCTCCTAAGCCGACCGACAGCGTTGGCGGGCTCCCGTTCGTCCGCGGGGGAGCCCCGGCGCGGAGGTGCACGCGGAGCGCAGTTCGCACGACAGCGCGGCGACCTCACCCGAAGTGTGTCGCGCCTTCCGAAGCAAATCCTCCCCGACCCGCAACG
>SKZP01000199.1 GCA_007127275.1 Planctomycetota bacterium | reverse complement strand
TCAACGCCCCTAATGAACGCGATGCGCAGAAACTCCATGGAAATAATTAATTGTCTCATTGAAGCCGGAGCGGAGGTGAACGTCCAGGCCAGATACGGGTGGACTCCCCTTACAAAAGCAGTCAGATCCAGAAATCCCGAACTGGTAAAAGCCTTAATCGAAGCCGGCGCAGACGTAAACGCAAAAGATGAATTTGGGTCAACGCCCCTAATGAACGCGATGCGCAGAAACTCCATGGCCGACTCGACCATGCCCATGGGCGTGTCGCCGTAGCGGTTCATGATCCGGTCGGAGAGAGATCCGTGGTTGGATCCGATGCGCAGGCAGCGGCCCAGCTCCTTGGCGCGGAGGACCAGCGGCGTGAAGGCGTCGTGGAGGCGCTGGATTTCGGCTTCGTATTCGGCGTCGGTGTAGAAGTCTACGGTGAGCACGGGCTTGAAGTCCTCGTGGGCGTCCCAGACGCGAAGGGTGCCGTCGAGCGAGGCGCTGATCAGGTAGCGGCCGTCGCCGCTGAAGAGGCTGCCGGTGACCGCGGCACCGTGGCCGAGCAAGCGAGTCAGTTTTCGCTCACGGCGCAGGTCCCAAACCGCCAGCGTGCCGTCGGCGGAAGCGGAGACGGCGTAGCGGTCGTCGGCGGAGACGGTAAGGTCGTGCACCGGCCCGTGGTGGCCCTCGAGTGTGGCCAACCGGCGACCTTCGCGCAGCCCGGTCATTGCGTAGAGTCGCACCTTGCCGTCGTCTCCAGCGAGCAGCAACATGTTCCCGTCCCCCGTGACCGCCGCGGCGTGCAGGGCGCTGTTGGAGTCGGCAACGGTGAAGTCCGCTTCGCGAAGAAACTGGTTCGCGACGAGAGCGTGGCCGTGTGAGGTGGCGACGACCACGCGCGCGTCCGCTCCCGAGCCGGTGTGGGCGACGGCGGTGATTTCCGCCTCGCCCTGGAAGTGGTCGAACGTGTGGCGCACGGGACCGCGCTCGGCGTGTGCCCGTGCGACCCCGTCGGCGGCGCCGGCCACAAGGAAGTCGAGGCTCGCCCGGTGGCTGCGTGCCAGCGAAAGGACTCGCGCCTCGCCGTTTGCCAGCTCGCGGTCGACCTCCCCGCTACCGAGGTTGAACTGTCGCAGCAAGTCGGTACCGCGCGTGGCGACGAGTCGGTTGCTGCCGCCGAAGAAGGAAACGTCGCGCACCTCGCCGCTACCCCCCCAGGTCTCGGCCGCCACCACCTGCCGCAGGATCAGCGGCCCGGCATTCTGGAAGCGTACGGTTTTCGGCGGCAGATCCGGCTCGGCGCTGTCAGTGTCGACGGGCTCGAGTTCCAACTCGGCGACCTGGCTGGCCACCTCGAGGGAGCCTTCGAGGAACGGCACCCACGCAGGGCGCGCCTCCAGTTCGCGGCGCAGCTCCCGCACGAAGCGCGTGGCGGCAACCGGATGATCCAGCGCCCCGGCGCGTTCCGTCCAGAGCCGCGCGCGCTCGGGCAATGCCTCCACCATGTCGAAGCGCTCCACGCGGTGCAAGCGCTCGAGCACCTCGTCAAAGGCGTCGCGCACCTCGGCGTAGTCGACAATGCTTGCATCTCGCGCCTCGCGCAACTGTTCCAGGCGCTCCGGTGCGACCCGTTTGGCCGAGGCAATCCGTTCGAGATCCGGCTCGCTCGCGGTCATTTCACGCTCGACCGCATCTAGGGTTTCGTTCGCCGTTTCCATCACCCGTTCGAAGCGGGCATACGCTTGAGTATGTGTCGTCGCGGTCTGCAACGTACTCTGCAGTCGGTTGCGCGGACGCTGCAGCCGTCGGCGCTGAGCAGGCTGCGCCTCGGCGGATATCCACTCGTCGAGTTCGTCGAGCACCCAGCGCGCGCGCCGGGAGTGAAATTGCATGCGGGCAAAGGAATCTCCGTCGAGCGCGCGCTCAAGCGAATGATTCGCGGCGAGTACCTCTTGGCGCCACCCGGCGACTGTTTCGTGGCGGGCCGGAACGGCCGGTTCGTCAAGGATCTCATCCAGGTGGATCAGGGATTCATGAAAGCGCCTGCGCATGAGGGGATACTCCTCAAGAAACGCGGCAAGCGTCGCGGCAGCCTTGCGGGCCTCCGCTTCGTTGGTGGCCTCGAGGGCTGCCGTATGCAATTCGTCGCCTTGTTCGAGTACGGGCAATTTCTCGCGCAACGACTCGAGGTTGCCTTCGAGTCGGGTGCGGCGTGCCGCGGAAATCTCTCCGTCAGCAAGGACCTCCTCGATCTCGGTGATCTTCCGCTGCGCCTCGGCGAGCGTCCCCGACGTGGCGACCTCTTCAACGGCCTCTTCGAGGGTCTTTTCCATTTCGCCGTTGGAGCCCTTGTCGTTTTCGTCCTCCTCCCCCCTGCCGTCGTTGCCGCTTGAGCCCTCGCCGTTCTCCTCCGCTCGCGGTCCGTCCTCGTCGTTCTGGCCGTTCTCGGCAAGGGGCTCGTCGCCGTCCGCGGTAATCAGCAAGTAGGCGACGGCAACGGCAACGAGGCCAACGAATACGGCGAGCGCGAGGAAGACGGGCAGCAACTGATCCGTGCGCCGCTTCGGTTGCTCCGGTTGCTCCTCTTTCGAGGCCTGTTTGCTGGGCTGTTGTTTCTTCCGTTCGCCGACGCGCTCTTTCGAGTCGAGCGTGTCGCCGACAAGTCCCCCGTCACGCGAAGCGACGAAGCCGCTGCCCGAGCTGCCGCCGCCGGCACGCTTGAGCTCGGCAAGCCGCTGGCCGCCGTCGGTGAGGCCTGCGTAGATGCCTTCGAGCTCTGCCGCCACGTCGTCGAGCGTTTGAATGCGGTCTTCCTGCTTCTTCGCGCACATCCGCTTGAGCAACTCGGCAAGCGCTTCCGGTACGCCTTCGGCGACCTCGCGCACGTCGGGGAACTCCTGCGCAATGTGCATGTGCAGCACCGTTGCCACCGAGGCCGCTTTGAACGGCACTTTGCCCGTGAGCATGGTGTAGAAGGTGCCGCCGAGCGCGTAGATGTCCGTCGTCGCGTGGATGTTCTCGTTGTTGATCTGCTCGGGCGCCATGTAGGCCGGCGTACCGAGGAAGGCGCCCGTTGCGGTGAGCCCCTCTTTCGCTTCGAGCGACTTGGCGAGGCCAAAGTCGGCGACCTTCACGCGGCCGTCCTTGGCACTGATCATGATGTTATCCGGCTTGATATCCCGGTGGATAACGCCGTGATTGTGCGCTTCGCCGAGGCCGCGACAGGTCTGGATGGCAATGTCCAAAAAGTCTTCCAATTGAAGTGGGCCGAACTGCTTCAGGCGGTCACCAATGGAGCCCCCTTCGACCCACTGTAGAATCAGGTAAGCGCGGCCGTGGAGGGTGCCGAAGTCCTTGACCTGGATGATGTTGGGGTGCTCGAGTTTGGCGCAGGCGCGGGCCTCCTCGCGAAAGCGGGTGACCTGCTGGCTGCTTTCGAGGTAGTTGGCGTTGAGCACCTTGATCGCGGCGTATTGGTCGAGATCCGGGTTGCGCGCCTGGTAGACCGCCCCCATGCCGCCTTTGCCGGCCATGCGGATGATCTCCCAATTGCCAATGCGCTGGCCCGGCTGCAGGCCGCGCTCGAAGTCGTGCGGCTGGGGCTCGGTACCGGTGGCCTGCACGGTTGCGGGGCTTGCTTGCGTCTGCGGCGGCGGTGGCGGCGACCCACCGGCTGAGTCGGACGGGGAGCCCGAGGCGTTGATCTCAAAGGCGGTCTCGCTGGTCGAGGGAGCCTTGTGCTGCGAGTCGCCGCGGCTGCCCTCCACGGTACGGTCGAGCTCGGCATCCGACTCCGCCGACGCCGAATGCATGCCTTTGGTGCCGCGCACCCGGCGGAAGGTGTCGTGGCCGCACCTCGGGCAGGCGACGTGAATCTCGCCGACAAGCTCGTCCCCCTTTAGCTTCTCCTGACAGCCGACACAGCGGAACGCGGCCTCGCCAAAGGCGACACGCAGGCGATCAATGGCCGACTCGGTGAGCAGGCCCGCCTTCACCGCCCATGTCTCGAACGGCTCGTCCCCGCCGGCGGCCTGGTACTGCGAAAAGACGCGACGCATTTGGTCGGCGGGAATGATGCCCGCTTCGACGGCAAGCTTACTGTAGGCGGCGACCTTGAGCATCCGAGGAATCCTGCGTCACGGGGAAAACGAAAGTCGAAGCACAACCCAGGCACCTGCCCGGCACGGAGGGTCCCGACCTACCTGGCAATTCCAAACCGGCGGCGCTCGGCGCTCGTGAGTTTACCAACGCACAGCGAATGCGTCAGTCCCTCCCGCACGAGCGACGAACGGGCGGGCCTCCCGAGACCCGCCACCCTCTCCAGCGGCGCGAGGCGTGTAAAGTTCGAACGAAGCTCACCGTGCACGACTCGACACTCTTGCGCTCACACTGTCCTAACGAAGAGGCGGGCGCCGGGCGTAACCGAATGCCGTTAGGAGCTGTCAGGAAATACCTTCCGAACGTTGAGCGTCACGAGCGAAGGCTGTGCAAGGCGAAGGAGGTTGAGCAGCAGAGGCGTCGCCGTAGCCACGTTGAGCAGCGGAAACGACGACAACGAAGCACAGTCGAGCGCAGGTGCTCAAATTCGGAAGGTATTTTCTGAGAGCTCCTTAGTTTAGGATTCCGGCCCGAGGCGCGCAGGGGCCGGCGGCGCCAGCCCTGCGAGGCGAAGCACGGAAGCAGGGCAGGGCCCTTTGCTCGCCTTACAACGCAACGACACGCACTGCGGGTCCGTGCATGCGAAGCTCTCTTTCTGCTGGCGCGAGAGGCTCGACCGGGTATGATGTGCGCCTGTAGCTGGATTGTGCGCCTCTCCCTTGCGTTGTGTGCGACGACCTCATGCCGCGCCGGACGAAACCCACGGAATCCGTTTTGCGCCCCTTGCTGGTGGTGCTCGTTGGGCTCGCCCTCGTATCCCAACCAGGCGCGGCCGAGCATGCGGGCGAGCGGCAGCCGGACGGGCGGGAACGCCCCGCGTTGTGGTGGGACCCGCATACCGAAGGCTCGGCGTTCGCCCGCTACACCACGGAAACCTACGCACTGATCACGGACTTGCCCCCGACGTATGCGGAGCTGATCCTCGGGGAGTTGGAGCGCAATCTGCTGCTGTACCGTGACGTGCTCGCCTGCCTCGACCTCCCCGAGGCGTTTCCACAGCGGTTGCGCATGCGGATTTTCGCGTCGCTTCCCGACTACCAGGCGTATCACCGCGAGCACTGGAACCAGTCTATTGGTGCCAGTTTCGCGTATCATCACACCAGCGAGCCGGAGACCCGAGAGGCCGTCGGCTTCTTCGTCGCCCGGGAGCCGTTCTTTGCGGGGCTGCGCCACGAGGGATTTCATCAGGTATTTCGCCACGTCGTCGAGTATCCGCCACAGTGGATTAACGAGGGGCTTGCCGAATACTGCGAAGCGGCGCGGTGGTGCGACGAGGCGCAGCGCTTCGAGCCCCGGCTTCATGCGGGCTGGGCACGCCAGCTCCGCGAGTTCATCGGCGAGGGACGGCGCTACCGGTTCGTCGAAGCCGAGGAACTGCTGCGCATGAGCAAACAGGCGTGGAACGCTGAGGCGGCAAGCACCTACGCCGGCTCCTGGGCGCTGGTGTGGTTGTTGCGCCACGAATTTGAAGGCGGTCGCGACTTGCTCGAGCGCTACCTCACGGCGCTGGAGCCGGAGGCCCGACGCAAACGCAACGAGCGACGGGCATGGCGAGAAACCTTCGGCGGTCCGGATGCGCAGCGCCTCGACGGGGTCTCCGAACGGTATGAGCGCTTCCAGGCCGAGGTCGTTCCCACACCTGAGTACACGCGCTTTCGCGAAGCGGTCGCCTGGGTACTCGCCCGCGAGTATACGGCCGCCGAGCCGCTGCTGACGCAGGTGATCGCGGCGGACGAGTCGTTTTACCCCGCCTTTTATTACCGAGCCGTCGTGCGGCGAGCCCACGACCGCCCCGAGGCGGCGCTCGACGACCTCGTGCATGCCATTGCCGAGTTTCCGCAATATACCTCGGCCATCCGTGTGGCAATCCCGCTCGCCCTCGAACTAGGGCAGCTCGAGCTGGCGGCGCACCTTGCCGTGCGTTTGGAGTGCATTGGTAAGCGCTTCGCCCCGCAGGCCCGTCACTGGCAACGCCAAATCGACGCGGCTCGCGAGCAACGGCGAGGCGACGACGCGAACGAGAACGGCAACGGCACGGAGAGCGACCGCGCCGAAGCCGACGAGCCTGGCAACGGAGAGGACGCCCCACAAGGAGCCACGGCGCCGCGCACCCTGCCGAGCGAAACCGGTTGGCCTTGCCCCGAGTCGCTCGAAGAAGAGAAACCGCAGTCCGCCGAGTCTACCCAGTAGCGGCACGAGCGGACTCGCATCCCAAACCCAGGACTGCCGGCTGCCGCCTTCGACTACCCTCGGACCCTTCGGCCCTCGAAGTCAGTAGAAACGGTCGTTACTCCAAGCCCACGGGCTTCCCCTGTGGGTCGCAGCCGTCCCGGACCTTGCGAGCCACGGGCAAAGCCCGAATGCCGTTAAGTCTTGACAAAACATGGCAAGCGCAAGGCGCAAGCCGGCGAGGCGAACCGCGTGTTCCGTGCGCCACCTCGCCCGGCTTGCGCCTTGCGCTTGCCGCGAACTGAAAACGTAACAGCATACGGGCAAAGCCCGTGGGCTTGGCGGCCACGTTTCCACAACATGGCGATGTACGGTCTGCTTGCTTTCCTCTTGGCGTGACGTTGCCGGAAGGCTACAATGCGCGGACTCCCCTTTTCCTCCCGCTTCTTCCTTTCCCGCGGTTGCGCCCCTGGGACGAGTCGTTGTGATGAATGCTGTGAACGCTTTGATGCGACGGATTTCCACCTTCGGGCTCATGCTGTTGCTTGTTGCGCTCGGCGGCGGCGCCGTGGCCTGCGTCAAGCCGCAGGCGGAAGAAGAGGAAGAGGACCCGTCGTTGCGGACGACACTGCGCACCGGGTACGAAAACGTCGAGGAGGTCCTCGAGGCGCTCGAGGAGTCCTGCTCTTCGGTGCTGCAATTGATTCCCGCGCAGGACCACCACCGCATCCACCGCCACGTCGACAACATGGCGGTCTACATCGACGACCTCGAGTTTTTCGCGCCCGAGGATACCGACTGGGCCGCGGTGCAGCGCTACGACAACTACGTCCATTCGATCCGGAACGTTTATGATTCCGTCGCCTACTACGCACGCCTGCGCAATCTCATCCGACTAGGCCAGGAAGTTCGTTCCATGCGCAGCTATTTCGACCGCATTCGCTACCTGATGGAGCATCCCCCGGCTGGGCACTCCGACGAGCTTTTCCACGAGCGCCTCGAGCCTTCGCCCTTCGGAGCCGCACCGCAGTAAGCCAGCGCGAAAGCCGAGCCCG
>SKZP01000437.1 GCA_007127275.1 Planctomycetota bacterium | reverse complement strand
TCTCAAGCCCCCAAAGCGCCTCGGCCAGCGCCCCTGCGGCAGCCGTCGGCACCGGCAATCCCGCCAACCACGCCTGCGTCGTTGCCAGCGGATCCGGCTCCCTTCCGCCGTGCGAATCCGCACGTGCCGCCGTCGCCAGCACCTCCGGCCACGTCCGCGGGCAAGGCGCCTCCCCGGCAACCATGACGCGCACCGCAAGCAGCCGAAACACAAGCCGCAACAGCGCCGCCCCGGCGTTCTCGACGCGAGGCACCTCGGCACCGTTCGCAACCAAAGGAAGCGGAAGCGAGGCGACGAAGCACTGTAACGGAGCATGCAAAGACGCCACGGCAACAAAGGAGTTGACAGGAAGTTAAGTCCGAAGGTTGAGCGTCACGAGCGAAGACGAAGGAGCTGTCAGAAAATACCTTGAGAAGTTGAGCGACTGCGCTCGGCTCTGCTTCGTTGTCGTCGGTTGCGCGGCTCAATGTGACCCGTCACGCCTGCGCTCATTGGTGTACCTTATGTATTGGCGTGGTGTCGCGCTGGGTGCCGGTGGGGTGACTGGTGGGACTGCCGCTAAACGACTGTAGAGCCTGGCTGCGCTTGCCACTTGATGGCCCTGAGCAGACTGCTCACAGACAGAGACTGAGAGGCCAGACCGGCGACAGGATGTTGCGCGGGGGTTCGCTTTGCGAGGCGTTCAAGACGCATGCCCCCAGCGCCAGCTATGAGCGACCGGCTCAGCCTCCCACTAGCTGTTCATTCTACGTCCGCTTCCAAGGACTCGCCATGACCAAATCACGCTGCGCCTTGCATCGACTGGGGCGCCGACGAGCATGACCTTTGCATCATCAATGAGCAGGGTGCCCGGATCACCTCGATCACCGTTGCCCACGACGAGGTCGGCCTCAACCGCGTCGCCGCGGGGCATCCCGTCGTGCCGATTCATCCCAATGCCGTCAAGGCCCCGCGGCCCCGTTATCAAGCCGCCGCGAGCGCGAAAAGCGACAAGGGGGATGCCTACCTGCTCGCCGACTTGCTGCGCACCGACGGCCATCGCTTCCCGAGCCTCAAGCCGCATAGCGATCACCCTCCTCCGCCTTGCAAAACCTTCGCTCGTGACGCTCAACGTTCGGATGGTATTTCCTGTCAGCACATTAGGGACGACCGCGCCGGCAACTCCGCAGGCACTCCGAGAAAAAGGCCAGCAGGCGCAACGAGCCCTCCGAGGCAGAGCAAGGAATCACGGGCTTGCCTCGGAGGGCTTGCGCATTTTATGAAGCTCCTTCCGCACGGTGAGCGTCACGAGGATAACGGTGCGAGGCGGAGCAAACCGTAACGCGTTGAAGCGCGAGTGATCCCCCGGTTGCCGACAAGAGCAGTATGAAGGACTCTTCGCCAGTATTGTCACCGAAGCAACGCGCGGCCTTTGCTGGGTGCGACCTGGTTGCCTTCGACCTCGACGGCACTTTGTTGCGCTCGGCGACGTATGCGGTGGACGCGGTGCTCGAGGGACTGCATGCGGTCCTTTTGCGTTACGGACACGCCGAGGGCGCCGAGCCGCAAGGGATGCCGAGCCGGGAAGCTGTGCGCGAGCGCATTGGCCAGCCGTTTCACACTTTTTACGCCGGGCTGTTGCCGCAAGCGCTCGCCGAGGATGCCGCGGTCGCCGAGGAGTTGCACCGCGAGATCTACGCCCGCGAACTCGTCGCCATCCAATCCGGCCGCGCCGAATTGTTCGACGGCGCCGAGCGAACGCTGGCGGCGTTATCCGAGGCAGGCTACGCCCTCGCGCTGATCTCCAACGCCTCGACGAGCTACTTCGAGGCCGTCATCGAGGCACACCGACTGCGCCGCTTCTTCCGCTACTGCGAGTGCCTGGGTACCGCCCGTCAGCGTCCCAAGGCCGCGATGCTTTCCACCGCGCTGGAACAGTTGGGGGCGCGACGCGCCGTGATGGTCGGCGACAAAGCGAGCGACTTCGAGGCCGCCCTCGCTCACGGCTTCCCTTCCATTGCGATGCGCCACGGCTACGGAACCACCGAAGAGCGCCGTCACGCCACGCTCGAGCTTACGCATCTCGAACAAATTCTCGAACTTTTTCCGGAACGCGGTACGTGTCGTTAGGCGCAGAGTCGTCTGAGCGAAAATGTCCTCACGAAGGCCTGTCACCGGTCGCTTGTTCAAGCCCAGGGACGTTGCCTGAACCACGCGGGGTCGCCTCGCGGCGTTTTCGCCCTGCGCTCGCCTTGTTCGATGAATCTTACCGGCATTCGGGCGCGCCTGTGGGGCGCCCCATTTTCGGGCCTCGCCTCCCGGCGAAGCCCGTGGGCTTGGCAAGGCAGTCGAAGAATTGGAGTGGCACGGAACCCGCCATGGGTTCAGCTCAGCAATAAAGTCACACAACAGGGGTTGACGAGTCGATTTTCGTTCGGTATAAACCCGCCCGCTTCGGCTGGAGGCCCCTTCGTCTAGCGGTCAGGACATCAGGTTTTCATCCTGAAGGCAGGGGTTCGATTCCCCTAGGGGTCATAACCAGGGCATCCAGAGATACCCAGGCACAACCAACCGAGCGACGCAAAGGTCCGAGAAATCGGGCCTTTCGTCGTTTCGGACTACCTGGGATACCCAGGACAATTTCTGGTAGCTGAAAGCGTTTTTGGGGTAACATTGGATGAGTTACCCCAGGGCAAGAGCGGAAACCGAAGGAGTTACCCCACGCTGCCCTGCTGATCCGCAGAAACGGGAGTTTCGGTGCGACATGCTGACCGACAAAGAGCTCCGCGCCCTAAAACCCGGGCCCAAACCGAAAATGCACTATGATCAGTACGGGCTTTACCTGGAGCATCGCCCGAACGGTGCAAAGTGGTGGCGGTGGCGGTACCGGTTCGGCGGGAAGGAGAAGCTGTTGTCGCTCAGCTCCTATCCAGACGTCCCACTCAAGGAAGCCCGTCTGCGCCGCGACGAGGTTCGCCTCCTGCTTAGCAAGGGGATCGATCCAGCTGAAGCCCGAAAAGCTGGCGCGAAGGTCGGCGGAATCGGAAAGGGGATCGTCTCACCAGAAGTGATGCCGCAGCCATCGGCCGAAGGCCCAACGTGCCGCGAAGTTGCTGAAGATTGGCTCACACGTTTTGCGTCGACCCGCAAAGAAGCGACGGTCGAAACAATCCGTGGGCGGCTCAAGAAACACATCTATCCCGTGATCGGTGACATGCCGGTGGCCGATGTGGATGCTCCTGCCGCGCTCGGCGTGCTGCGCCGTGTCGAGGCAGCCGGTCTGGGCAACACTGTGAAGCGAGTCCGCATCGTCATTGGACAAGTCATGCGCTTTGCCGTCGCCTCGGGGCTCGCCAAGCACAATCCAACCCCAGACATCGTCGACGCGATCCCACCGGCCAAAGTGCAACACCATCCCGCCCCCACGACGCCTCAAGCGGTGGGTGCCATCTTGCGAGCTGTAGAAGGCTGCGAGGGCACGGCCACAGTTCGAGCCGCACTCCGTCTCGGTCCGCTCGTTTTTGTTCGACCGGGAGAACTACGGCAGATGTGCTGGGAGCAAATCGACCTCGAAGATGCCGTTTGGACTCCACCACCTAGCTAAGGAGCTGACTGAAAATACCTTCCGAAATTGAGCTACTGGGCTCGGCTCTGCTTCGTTGTCGTCGCTTGCGCTGCTCGACGGGACTCGTCACGCCTTCGCTGCTCACCTTCCTCCCCCTTGCATAGCCTTCGCTCGTAACGCTCAACTTTCGGAATTGATTTCCTGTCAGCTCCTAAACGTGCGGCCGGGAACTCGTGTAGCGCAGAGGGGGCGGCCCAGGCTAACCCAGGGTAGCAGCCACGGGGCGTTCGGAGGTGGCGCACAACCACCCCCAACTCCCGGAGGAGAAAGGGAGCGTGCCGCAGAGGCAGCATTCGTTCGGTGACTGCGGTCGCCACCGCTGCTCAACCTCCTCTGCATACGCTTCGCTCGTGACGCTCAGCGTTGGAAGCAATTTTCCTGACAGTTTCTCAGTTGCGCCAAGGGGGGATGCGCTGGGCGAGGTCGGTGATGCGTCGCTCGGATTGAGCTTGCACCTCTTCCGAGTCGTAACGCAGGCCGGTGTCTGCGGTGCGGCCGGTGGTGACGAGAAGATGCAAGAGCACGACGTACCCGTCAAAGGTGTGGCGGACAAGGTCGTCGATGAACATGTCGCTTCGTTCGAGAGCCGTCTCGTCAAGTGTTTGGGCGTAGGACTGCTCAAGGTGGTCGACGAGCCATTCGAAGTGCTCGCGGAAGTTCGCCTCGAGCAGCGACGTGGTACGGACACTTACGCTCGGCAGGTTCAACTCGCGGTCGTCGAACTCGAGGGGATCCTCCGAAAAGTCCACGTCCTCGGGCATGGGTGGGACGGGGGGGGCGGAAAGCTCACCGCGAATGTCATCCAATATCATGGCGACCAGCGAGGGAAACTCCTCGCTGCGCGTCGGCTGCGCCCCAGGATTGCGGGCGGCGGCGTCGCGCCAGGCACGACGGGCCTCGCCACGCTCCCGCCGGGTAAGGGCACGGCGGTAACGTTGCCAGGCCGGGTCTAAGTGAAGGGCGTAGGTTTGGGAGGCCGCACCTTCGCCGGCGTCGAGCCGCTGAATCATGCGTCGGGCGAGGCTTGTGTTGCCGCTTTGCCGGGCAAGCCACCAGATGCGCCAGCGCTCCTCGGCCGGCGGATTGTCGCGCAACTCGGCAACGGCACGTTGCACCTCGCGTTCGAGTCGGGAGGCCTGCGCCTGTGCGCGGGTCAGCTCTCGCTGGGCTTGGGCGAGATCCTCCTGTGTGTCGTTCAACCGCCTTTGTCGACGTTCGAGCTCGCGTTGAATGCGGTCGGGAAACGGCGGGTCGTGGTTTTCCTCGGCGAACTCGAGCGCGTTGTCGTAGTCCCTTTGCATGCGGTCTCGCGTGTTTTCGAAGCGGCTCACGGCGCGCTCCGCCCGGCTGATGGTGCGCTGCACGCGGTCCAGTTCGCGCCGCTGCGGCACGTGGCGGTTCAAAATGCGCTGGTAGCGGTTCTCGTACCACCGCTGCGCGTACGTTTGCGCCTCCTCACCTTCCAGTACGCGGTAGGAAGTGTTCGCCTCCAGCTCGCTCCACTGCACCACGTGAATGACGCCGCGCTCGTCCTGACCGAAAAACAGGGGGGGCTCTTCGTCAAGGACGCGGGGATTGAGCCACAAGGTGTCGTCGCGGCCGTCGCGGGTGTTCACCTCCACCCAGCGGTACAGCGTCCCTTCGCCGGCGCGCACGCGGTGCTCGAAGCGGCTGTGGTCGAGTTGCATCCGTGCTCGGATGTGAAGCGGCTCGGCGAAGCGGGAGAAGTCATGCTCCTCGCCGAGTTCGAGCACGCGGCGGTGGTCTCCTTCTTGCGCCGCCACGAGCAAGGCGTGCAGCGGCGCGTACTCGGTTTCCGGCAGCGCCTCCACCATACCCTGTCCGAGTACCCGGCGCTGGTTATGCAGCCACCTCGTCAGCACTCGCGGGGCGGACGAACTCAACTCCACCGTGTCGTATTCCAGAAAGGCACGGCGCACATCCTCTTCCATCAACGCGGCAAACGCCTCGACGGCTTCAATGTCCGCAAGCAACTCGGCGTCGCCGCTCTCGCCATGTTCCTCCAACACTTCGCGAGCCTCGGCAAAGCGTTCCCGCGAAAGCGCGCGCAACACCTCGTTCATGTAGTCGAACTCTTCGTCGGGGCCCTCGTCGTTGTTGGCGTCAGCGTCTCCGTCGCCGTCGCCCTCGCCGTTGAGCGGATCCAGCGACACCGCTTCGCCGCGCTGTACCGCATCGACTCGGGCGAGCCGTTCAAGCAACTCCTCGGAGAGCCAGCGCTCCGGCACCGCTGCCGCCTCCTCGCGCCCTTGCCGCATCTGCGCGAGCTCCCCGGCGCGGATTTGCCGTTCCCACGATTCAATCTTGTTCCGCCAGCGCTGTCGCAAATCCGTGCGGGTATTCTCGAACTCTTGCCTGAGGAACGCGTCCAATCCGCTCGTCAAGTCATTGCGCGCGAGCACCTCGTCGAGTCGCTCGAGCGTCTCCTCTCGACGCTCCGCATTCATCGCGGCCTGGATCTCGGCGGCCAACTCCTCGAGCAACCGGTAGCGCATACGCAAGTGACCGACTCGCTCAACGGGGATTGCCTCGAGCGTCGACGTTACGAAGCGGACATCCCCCTCGGCGAGCGCGCGCTCTGCCTCCCGCAACTCCACCTCGGCCGAGCGAGAAAGGTCGGCGAGGCGTGCGAACTCCTCGAAGCGCTCGCGGTATGGGGGCAACTGCGCCGGTACATCCACGTTCCGGGCGCGTTCGAAGGCCTCGCGAAACTCCTCGTTGCGCATGTGCCGCTCGACTCGCTCCAACGCCTCGTTGAGCTCCTCAATCCGTTCGTTGAGGTCTTGCGGGTCCTCGTCGGTCGCGCCCAGCGGAATCCCGCCGGGGCCGTCGAGCCCGGCCTGCGGCGCTCCGGCGCGTTCGTTGTGTGTACCCTGCGGACTGCCGAAGCCGAAGGTTTGCGTGAAAAGCGGTGCCGACTCCGCGACCGGCAGCTCGTCGGGACTCATGGCGCGGCCGAGCACGGCAAGCACGAGCGTGACGACGACGAGAGCCGCCGCGGCCATCCCCAGCCGGGACGCCACGGTGCGCTGCGGCCAGATCAGCGTCACCGAAGCGGATCCCTCCTTGCGACGTTCGTCCGGCGCATCCCCTTGCGCAAGCGTCACAAACAACGCCGCGAACCCGACGACCAGCGAGAGCTTGAGGCCCGCGAGCAGAACAACCAGTTTGAGGACTGTCGCCGTGAAGGCGAGCTGCTCGAGCGCGGCAAGCAGCGCGAACGTCCCCGCAACGGCAAACACGAACGACGCGAGCCACAAGCCGAGCACGCCCCAGCAAATGCCACGTGCCGTCTCCGCCTTCACCTCCCGGAAAAAGGCGACGCCCAGTGTCACGCTACCGAGCCAGCAAAACAGCGATAGGCCGAGAACACCGACCGCAAGAAAACTGTGCAGCCCCGGCGTGCTGAACAGAGGGGACAGCGGCAGTATGCTCATCGCAGCGAGTACGAAAAAAAGCGGCGAGCCCGCATTGGAAAACGGCAGCGCAAAGCTGACGAGCGCCAGCACCGCCCCTACGGCCATCATGGGCCGAACGCCGCGTGTGGCCGAGCCGGCGAAAAGCACAACGAGCGCGCCGAGCAAGACGAGGCTCGACCCGGCAAGCGTTCCCAGAAACCCGAGCGCAAGCGCCATCAGCGCAAGCGTATTCTCGCCGCTGGAAAGCTGAACCACCGCGGCGACGAAAACCGCCAGCGTCACAAGCGCCACCCCGGCACTGCACGCCGCCAGTGCAAGCGCCCGCCCCTGCCC
>SKZP01000286.1 GCA_007127275.1 Planctomycetota bacterium | reverse complement strand
GCGACTCGTCGTCGAAGACGGCTTCGACGAAGCGGCACACGGCGAGCAGCTGAAACAACGCCTTTACGAGCGGCTCGGCCCCAGCATGCGACTGACTGTGAAGTCCGTGCCGCATATACCCCGCGGGCCGAACGGCAAGTTCCGCTTCCTTGTGCGTGAGTGCGACAGCTCGCCGGCCGCATCCGTCCCCCTGCCTCCCACGACGACGAGCCGCCACATTCCTTGCTGTCACCGAGAGCCGGCGGCGACTCAGCCAGAACCACCCAACGCGGAGCACCTGTGATCATGCGTGAGCACCTTCCCCCACACGGGCCACAACGTGCAGGCGCGACCAGCGAAGCGGCAACCCGCGCGACGACGAGCGAGGTACGCCGCATTGCGCGGGTTTATGAAGGGTACGGCGCCGCCGAGGTTCAGGCACGCTGGAGCCTCGACAACCCCGGCAACCGCGCCATCCTACAAGAGCGCACCCGAGTCATCTCGCGTATGCTACTTGACGCCGGCTGGCGCACCTTGGCCGGCAAGCGCATCCTTGACGTAGGCTGCGGCAGCGGCGGCGAACTTGCGCGGATGACGCGCTTTGGCGCCCGCGCCGCCGACCTGCACGGCGTCGACCTGCTCACGGAGCGGGTTGCCGAGGCACGCCGCCGCTACCGCCACATCCGCTTCGACGCAGCCGACGCCACGGATCTTCGCGGCCTCGTACCGAGTCAAAGCGTGGATGTCGTGCTCGCCATGACACTGTTTAGCTCGCTGCTCGACGACGAGGTCGCAGGTCGCGTGGCCGCCGAGATGACGCGAGTCCTAAAGCCCGGCGGCGCCGTGCTCTACTACGACATGCGCGTGGCGAACCGGGCGAACGAAAACGTGCGACCGTACTCACGCGGCAAGCTGGCCGAGCTGTTTCCAGGCTTCGAGCGTAGCTTCAAAAGGGTCACGCTTGCCCCGCCACTGGCACGTCGCCTGGGAGGGACCACTCGCTGGGCGTATCCGTTGCTTGCCACGCTGCCACCGCTGCGCACGCACTACGTAGGCTGGCTGCGCCGCAAGTAAGACAACAAAGAGAGCGGAGGGGCGCCGTGCAATGCAAGGTTGCGGAAAAGTCGCTGCCAAGCCCACGGGCTTCGCCTGTGCGTCGAAGTCGAAGCCCGACCTGGCGCGACCCACGGGCGAAGCCCGTGGGCTTGAACAATCCGCCGCCGTGGAGACACGCGGGACGGAGCGCGTCAGCACTCCAAGCTTGCAAGGAAACACACGCGCAGTCGCCTCCGAGGCCTTTACGCTCCCTCTTGTTCTCCGCTCCCTTATCCCCCCCGTGTTCCTACTCCTCTCCGCGCTCTCTTTGTCGAGTTCCACCTTTCCGCTCCTCGTTCAAGAGTGACGCGACAAGCTCCCCCTTTGCATGATGTGTGACTTCGTCGTCGGCGACCTTTTGCTTTGCTTGCATCCGCAGCGCAGCGTGCTCGAGCGCGCGCCTCGCCGCAGCCGCCTTGCGACTTCCTCGTCCTCGTCTGCCTCGTCCTGGCAACGACTTGCCGCTGGCGACCGCTTCACGCTGTGGGTGCAACCCCTACAGGACGACGGCGACGGAAACGGCAGCGTCAAAGGTGACGAAACACCCGCCCCCTGGCGCGGCTACGACCTGTTAACCGCGGCCACGCCGACGTGGCAGCACTGGCTGCTGTGCGACTGGGTCCCCCGCAGCGTCCGACTGGCCTACTACCACAACGAGATTGCCACCGACGCCTGGCCACAACCACCGGACAACGGCCAGTTCCTACTGCTTGCGCACCACGTCCCGAGCGGCCGCTTCTTCGCTGCAACCGACCGCTTCGGCACGCTGCACGCCTACGTCACCGGCACCACGTCCGGAACGAACGGACTCGCACTCGGCACCTTTTCCGCCGCGGTCGCGCATCACTTCAACGACAGCGACACGAACGCGACGACGCTCGACCCTCTCGGCCTCGCCTCGTTCGCCTGCTTCGGCTTCTACCTCGGCGAGCGCACCGGCTACGAACACGTGCACATCCTGCGGCCGGGGCGGCTTTTCGCCCTTGATCACGAGTCGCGGCCGCACGCGCGAGAGTTGCGCCGCACCGCCGAGTGGCGCTACGAGCCCGAGTGGCAGCGTGACTTTCCGGATACCGTGGCCGCGTTCGACGACGTGCTTCGCCGCACCGTGGAAGAACACGTCGCCGACGTACCCGCCGGCCACATTGCTCTGCCGCTCTCCGGGGGATTGGACAGCCGCACGCTGCTTGCCGCGCTCACCCGAGGTGCGCACGACCCGTTTGCGCCCGACCCCGCGGCACCCGCCAGGCGACTCTGGTGCTACGCCTACGACTACGCGGGGATGCGACTGGAAACCGACATTGCGCGCCGCCTCGCCACGCGCTGCCGCGGCACCGCCTTCGACGCGTTCACGGTCGAGCCCTACTTGTTTGCGCTTCTCCCTCAACTGGGCCCCGCACTCGAGGGCGCCCAGGACCTTACGCAGTGCCGGCAAGCGGCGGTACTTGCAGCCCTGCGCGAACGTGCCGAGGTCGTCGTCGCCGGCCACTGGGGGGACGTCTGGCTCGACGGGGCGTGGCCGGCAAACGGCAACGGCGTCAACGGGCTCGACACCGTCGAGGCGAGCGACGACGCTGCCCTTGCCCGCATTCTGCTGAACAAGGCGCTCAAGCCGGGACACGAGTGGTTGCTTGCCAACTTCGTCACACCGCTTATGCGCGAGACATTCGGCGGCGACGTCGAGCCCCTTCGCTTGCTAGAGGAGGCCATGCAAGAGGAGCTCGCGCGTATTCCGTCGTTGCCGAATGCGCAGGCACGACTGAAAGCGGCGAAGACCGAGACGTGGTCGTTTCGCTGGACGCTTGCGAGCTTGCGTTGCTACCGCATGGCGACACGACTGCGCCTACCGTTCTACGACTCGCGCCTCGCGGACTTCTTCGCAACGGTACCGAACGAATGGATGCAAGGCCGAGCCCTGCAGATTGCCTACCTGAAGCGAACCGCACCGGAACTTGCCGCAGTGCCGTGGCAGGCCGCCGGCACCTCGTTGTTCGCGCATCCGCAACCACGCTGGCAACGCCTTGCTCGAGGCGCCGCGCGCCGAGCGTGGCGGCGCCTGACGAACCGCTCCGTCATACAGCGCAACTGGGAGGTGCAACTGCTGCCGAGCCTCGGCCGCGACCGCCTGCGAAACACGCTGCTTGCCTCCCCCAGTCCACTGCACGACCTCGTCCCACCGGCTCGCCTCCGCAGCCTGCTCGACGAGTTCCACGACGCTCCGAGCCGCGAACGCGCCCACGCCGCCAGCGTGATGTTGACCTTGCATGATTGGCTGGCTAGCGTGTAGTTACCTCATGTCCGATTTCGCTTGAACTCCGCATTCCACCCCGAGCTTCGTCCGTTCGTTTACCGACAGCCGCGCAGGGAGCGGGCGGAGAAGAACGAAACGGCTTGACACTCCAACAGATGGCCGGTATCCGGGGAAGGCACAATCTCGGTTCCAAGAAGTGAATATGGGTTTTCAACCGCGCATGGGCGCGACGCTTTCACCGTGCTGTGCGCCTACAAAAGGGAGACCAACCATGCGGCGGCTTGTACCTTTCCTTGTGGCTCTGCCCGCACTTCTTCCGCTGTTCGCCTGCGGCGCTCCCCAACTCAGCGAGTTCCTCTCCGCCCCCGTGCCCGTCGACGAGCCTGTCGGAGAAAACGGCGAACTCGAGCCGGACGCGGCGCAACAGCCGTACGAGATGGTGCTCTCCCTGTACGACTACATTGAGCCAGGCAGTGAGCCCGACGAGGTCGTCGACGGCAAACCCTTTTATTACGTCTACCTGTGGCTGCCCCGGGCGGTTCCGGAGCTCGGTGTCCGGGCCATTGCGCCGGTGCGCAATTACGCCACCCCTGAGTCGGGGGACGTGACGACGCCTGCGTGGGAGGCGGGCCAAGACGACTTCGACACGGAGAGCGACATCTTTATCACCTACGAGCGCGCTGACATTTACAGCGAAGGGGACATTCCCAATGCCGACTCCGTGCCGTGGCGCCGGGTTGCCTGGAACGACGACAGCGAAGAAGTGATTGCCCACCCCAGCGGCGAAAACCTCAACGCTCTGTTGCGCGTCACCGACGGTAGCGAACTCACCGTCGGCCTCGTGCGCATTGGGATCACCGACTACAAGAACGAAGAGTTTGCCGGCACCTACCTCGTGCAGGTCGGCATCCGGGACAAGAATCTGGAGCGCGCCATTCTCGCGCGTAGCCACGAAGAGCTGTACGAAAAGCTGCAGGCGGCCCCGGAAAACTAAAGCCAGCAGCCAACGACGCAAAAGCGCAGAGCTCCCAAGTCACCGGCCGAGTCGGTGGCCCCCCGGACGGCCTACGCAGCGCCAACGCGTCGCACAACGGCGGTGCTGACCCAGCGCGCACCACCCGACATGCGAACAGCAAACCTTCGGGCACCGCGGTCGCTTTCCGAAATCACGGGACCGCGTTGCTTACTTAAACTGCTCTCACCCATGCGGACGAACGGGAGCCCACCGACGCAGTCGGTAAGCTGGGCACGGCGGATCACTGACGGGCTACTAAACGCCGTCGCGTTTGGATTTCGTAATTTTCCAAGCCCACGGGCTGCGGCCTGTGCGTGGGTTTCCAGGGCGACCCACGGGCCGCAGCCCGTGGGCTTATCTCGAATCCTATTTGAAAAGGCGTTTAGTCACGGTGGGGGCGCAGGTGAACGACTTCGCCGCTTTCGAGGTGGTAGTGCTCCTTCGTTGCCGTATGCACCTGCAAACGAGCGCGCGCGTCAAGCCCTGCGGCGCGGCCCGTCAGCTTCGCACCCGTCGGTAGCTGCACCTCGACGGTTGCGCCCCGCAACACATCCCGCCGAGCAAGCTCCGCGCGGACCTCGTCGACGTCGCCCGCTTCAATCATCCGCTGGCGCCGGCCAATCCCTGCGAGCACTTCCTCCAGTACGTCGCGCAGCTCGAACTCACGGCCGGTCAATGAGGCAAGGCTCGTCGCATTCCCGCGCAACTCCGCGGGAAAGTCCGCCTCTCGCTGATTGACGTTGATGCCAATTCCCACCGCGGCACGCTGGCCCTCGGCGCCGCCGCCCGGCTCGCTCTGCACCTCGGTCAGGATGCCGGCGAACTTCCGGTAGCCGGCCGGCGCCGCCTCGTCGACCTCGACAACGTCGTTGGGCCACTTCAGCCCGAGCCGCGTCGCAGCGTCGCCGCCGCCCGCGGCAGCACGCAACGACTCCGCCGCCTCGGCGACGGCACACCCCGCGGCCAAATGCAGCCAATGCAGCCGCTCCACGTCCGCCACTTGCGGAAACACGAGTGAAAACGTCAGCGCCTTGCCGGGCACGTCTTCCCAGCGCCGCCCCAGGCGCCCGCGGCCGGCGGATTGATGCAGCCCCCAGAACACCGTCCCCGGCTGCAGTTCCTGTGCCGGGTGCCGCAGCGCCTCGGCGTTCGTCGAGTCCGTCCGCTCGGCGAACCACACCCCGGCGGACCATGCAAGATCTTGACGGAGAGCGAACTCGGACGGCGGCGGCGACTCATTCATAGTCGGCGAACTCCCAAATGCGCAACCCCTTGCGTACTTGCGGCTCGTGCATGGAATATACGGTCAACTGCGAAAGCGACGACTCGAACGCGCCGAGCCGGTACGTCGCCAGCGGCCCGAGCAGGATTAGCAGCGCATGAACTTGGCTGCGCAGCCGCTGCGGCACGAGCCCGAGCAACTCGGCCGCCGGCTTGCGGGTCGTCGTGCGAAGAAGCGCAAGCTGCTCGAGCAGCACCTCCATTTGCTGGCGGCCATGACGCGGCGGGATCAGCCGCGGCACCGGTGTGAACGCGGCCAAGCCGACGGCACGTCCCTGGCGCAGGCAAAACTCGCTCAACGTCGCCGCAAGACTGATGGCCAACTCCGCGTCGGCGACCGCACGGCGGTTCTGGCTGTACAGTCGCGTATCCAGCAACAAAATCAGCGGCGTGGCCCGCGAGGTGACATACTCGCGAGTCGCAAGCGTGCCGCGCCGCGCACTGACTTTCCAGTGAATGTGCCGCGGCTCGTCGCCGTCGCGGTACTCGCGTACGCCGAAGTACTCGTCGGTGCCGCCTCGTTGCGGCCGCGCCGTTCGCTCCGGGTACAGCGAGCGACCCAGTTCGAGCCGTGGCTCGAAGGCAAGCTCGCCAATGGACGGGTAGACGAGCACCTGGCTGCGTGCGGGCACCTGCCGGCGCACGACAAACAGGCCGAACGGAAAGCGTGTGCGCACCTCGACCCGCTCAATCAGCGTCGGACCGCGACGAAACAGCGTTCCCCGGTAGCGCACCTGAAGGGACCGGCGGGGCCTAAGCCCCATCACCAGTGATTGGCGCGCATGCTTGCGCAACGAGCCGGGCAGCTTGTCTTCAAGCTCAACGGCCACCGCCGGCCAGATCAGACTGCGGTTGCGGATGCCTAGCGTCACGCTGAACGACTCGCCGGCCACCACCTTGTGCGGCATCTCCCGCTCCACCTCCAAGCCGCGCAGGCTCCAAGCCGCAACAGGCCAGGAAACCACGAACAAGGCGGCAAGCACCGCAAGCAGCGCATACGCGTAATTCACCTGCTCAAGCAAGTCCTGCGAATGCGCCCACATCGCCAGCAGCAACACCCCCGCGGCAACCACGGACAAGACGCCGCCGAACCAGGTCAGCGACGGAAGCTCCGGCACGCGACGTCGCAGCCCGAAAAACCAACGCCCGAGCGTCGGGTCGAGTGGCGAGGTGGTGCGGATTGCCTTGGGCTGGACCATGTCACTGCCAGGGGGGGCGGCCACGTTGCGTTCGCCAAGCCTACAACTGCGTACGCGAAAACGGGAGAGCCGAAAAGAAACGAAAGAAGCCCACGGCCTACCGAAGGCGCGTGGACTCCAACCGAGCGGGCCCGTAACCCCAAAACGCGGCATCAGGAATGACTGCTGGGCAACGGAAAGCAACTCGCGTGCGACAGCCACTCTTGACAAGCTACGTGCGCGCCTGCGGGATACGTCCAAGCGAGTTCATGCTCGGGCCTGTCACGGCAGGCGCAACACGGCGTGGTAGCCGCCGTCGCAGCGACCGGCCTCGGGCAACCACAAGGCATCCTTTTCGAGTTTCAGGTCGGTTTGCACGACGACGCCGCGGTTCTCCTCCGGCTCGAGCGTGCAGGTGGAGTAGACGAGGCGCCCGTCTGGCGCGAGCAGGGAGCGCGCCGCCTGCAACAGCTCGAGTTGCAGCTTGATCAGGTCCTTTTGCAGGGTGTCGTTGAGGTTCCAGCGAGCGTCGATGCGCCGGGCGAGGACGCCGGTGTTCGTGCAGGGAGCGTCGACGAAAATGACGTCGAACTTGGCTCCCGCTTCGTAGGCG
>SKZP01000353.1 GCA_007127275.1 Planctomycetota bacterium | reverse complement strand
TGTCCGGCGCCTCGTCTTGTTTCACCGCCTCCTGCTGAGCGGGTGGCTCAAGCGGCGACCCGCCCGGCTCGACCGGCCACGTCGCCGTGGTACCCAGCAGCGCCGCCACGGTTTCGTTGGTGATCTCCCCGGCCCGCGTGATCACTGCCGTCGTCGTCAGCGGATCCTGGCCGTCGAAGCGCGGCGCGGCCGTGCGGTCCCGCGGCGCCTCGCCCGGCCCCGGCAGTGGAAACAAATGCTCAACCACCGCCTTGACGTTGTTCGCATACAGCTGGCTCGCATGGACCGGCGCACGTGCCGCCATCAAGTGCGGCGCAAGCACGACGACCCCTCGGTCGGTGACCGTCTCCTCCTCGCCCTGCGGCGGGCGCACCGCGCAGTTCCCTCCCTCGTCGGAAGCAAGGTCGACAATCACCGAGCCCGGCCGCATGGAGGCGACCATCTCTTCGCTGACCAGCCGCGGCGCCTCCTTGCCCGGTACCCGTGCCGAGGTGACGAGTACATCCGCACCGGCGACGTGAGGCGCAAGGGCCGCTTGCTGGCGCTTCAGGAACTCTTCCGAGACTTCGCGGGCGTAGCCGAAGCGGTCCTCGAGCGTCGGGTCGGTCGGCATGTCGAGGAAACGCGCCCCGAGGCTTTCCACTTCCTCGCGCGACTTCGGGCGCACGTCACAGGCCTCGACCACCGCGCCGAGCCGCCGTGCCGTCGCCACCGCCTGCAGGCCCGCCACCCCGGCGCCGACGACAATTACCCGCGCCGGGCGCACCACCCCGGCGGCAAGCATCAACAGCGGCATCATTTTCGGCAAGCGGTTCGCCGCGGCCACGACACCGAGGTAGCCGGCGACGGTCGCCTGCGAGGTCAGCGCATCCAGCGCTTGCGCCCGGGTGCTTCGTACAATCATGTCGAGCGCAAACACGCTGACCTTGCGCTGCTTGAGTTTGTCAACACGTTGCGGCTCACGCAGCGGATCAAGGAAACCGATCAAGACCGCCCCTTCCTTGAGCCGCTCAATGATCTCGTCCCCCGGCGGCTGCACCGCGAACACCACGTCCGCCTCTGCAGCCTCGCCGCTGTCCGTGGCAATGCTCGCACCCGCCTCGCGAAACGCATCGTCGTCCATGAAGGCCGCCGCCCCGGCACCCGCCTCGACACGCACGGCGAAGCCTTCGCCGACCAGCGCTCGAACCGTCTCCGGCGTCGCCGCCACTCGGCGCTCCCGCTTGGCCCGTTCCTTCAGCACAAAGATGGTGGTCATTGACACAGTCCCCTGCACGTCGAAGTGAAAGCACAAGCAGCGCGCGGCAAACCGGCGAAGCCTAGCAACCGCCTGTCGGAGTGGCAAGCGCAACGGAGCTCAAACCGCGCCTCGTCGCTCAGTGGCACGGCGACTCCCCGCGTTTCGCCGCAATGCGAGGCGAAGCGAGCGTCTCCTGGCTGCGGCCACGGGGACTCGCTTTTGTACGTTACAGAGAGATTGTAGATTGGACGGGCTTCATTGATTCCATGGTGACGGCCTCCTGGATGCGCGACCGAAACGTCCGACTCGGTGCGCCGCGACGCCACGTGGCGCGAGCGGGGCACGTTGCCTCTCGCAGTTCCCGGAACCGGGGGGGCTTACAAGTCAATGCCGTGGTGACCACGACGGGTCGCGGCCACGGTCTCGCCCAAGGCAGTGACGGATCCGGCCATGCGGCTCAAGGGTCGAACGTTTCGGTCGCGCTCATGCCAGCTACGCGACCACTACAGAACTCAGCGTATTCCCGCTTTCCCAGCGTTTCCCGGCGGGGTTGCGGGTTGCATCTCGCGGGTGGGGCGCCATGATGGTTCCACAGCGGGGGGACATTGAGCACGGAGCCGAGGGAACATGACCGCCCAACCGAACGGCAGCCGCGACATGATGGTATTCGAACCCAGCGAAGCGTTCGCGAAACAACTCGACGAGCGCGACCCGTTGCGCCACTACCGCGCACAGTTTCACATACCGACGCGCAGCGACGGCGCCCCCGTGCACTACTTCACCGGCAACAGCCTCGGCTTGCAGCCCAAGGGAGCCGCCGAGGCCGTCGAGGTCGAACTCGAGGACTGGCAGCGCCTTGCCGTCGAGGGGCACTTCCATGGGCGCCACCCGTGGTACTCGTATCACGAGCCGTT
This sequence comes from Planctomycetota bacterium, assembly GCA_007127275.1. Classification (GTDB taxonomy): domain Bacteria; phylum Planctomycetota; class UBA8742; order SKZP01; family SKZP01; genus SKZP01. Next base: position 5,271 of record SKZP01000353.1, on the reverse strand, counting down.
TCGCGAGCCGGCCGCGGCGATCGTCGGTGCGAAGCCCGAGGAAGTCGTGCTGATGAACTCGCTGACGGTGAATCTGCACCTCTTGCTGGTCAGCTTCTACCGGCCGAGTCGCGAGCGCTACAAGGTACTGATGGAGTGGCCGGCGTTTCCCTCGGATACGTACGCGGTACAGACGCAACTGACGTTTCACGGCCACGACCCCGACGAGGGGATGGTGGTAGTCAAGCCGCGCGAGGGAGAGCACACCGTGCGCCCCGAGAACGTCATTGCGGCCATTGAAGAACACCGCGACTCGCTCGCCCTCGTGTTGCTCGGCGGGGTGAACTACTACACGGGCCAACTCTACGACATGCCGGGGATCACGCAGAAGGCGCACGAGCACGGCATCACCGTCGGCTTCGACCTTGCCCACGCCGCGGGCAACGTGCCGCTGAAGCTCCACGAGTGGGACGTCGACTTCGCCTGCTGGTGCTCCTACAAGTATCTCAACGGCGGCCCGGGGGCCATTGCCGGTGCCTTCGTACACGAGCGCCAGGCGACGAACCGTTCGCTCAAACGCTTCGGCGGCTGGTGGGGGACCGACCCCGAGATGCGCTTCAACATGCACCTCAACGAGCGCTTCCTCCCCGTGCCGCGCGCGGATGCCTGGCAGCTTAGCAACCCGCCCATTCTCTCCCTTGCGCCCTTGCGGGTCAGCTACGGCATGTTCGCCGAGGTGGGCGTGGAGACGCTGCGCGAGAAGTCGCTCAAACTGACCGGCTTCCTCGAGTACCTGCTCGAGGAGCATTGCCGCAAAGGGGCCGCACACGGCCACGCCCCGCCGGTTGAGATTGTCACGCCACGCGAGCCCGCGCAACGCGGCTGCCAGCTTTCGCTGCTCGTACACACCCAAGCGGAGGAGCGCCGCCAGCGCCTCAAGGAGGCGGGCATCATCTCCGACTTCCGCCCGCCAAATGTGCTGCGCGTCGCCCCGGTGCCGCTCTACAACAGCTTCCACGACGTCTGGGTGCTCGCGCAAACGCTGACCAACGGCGGTTAGACTCGGATTCGTACCTCTACCAAGCCCACGGGCTGCGGCCCGTGGGTGAGTTTTATGCGAATGCGCGAACTTCCGCCTTTGCGGCAGCGCCTCCGAGGCGCGGCAAGCGAACGATCCGTGCCGTTACTTCCGTTTCTTGTTGTCGCGCTTCTTGCCGCCTTTGTCCGACGCCTTGTTCTTGTTGTTGCTGCTTCGCTTCTTGACTTCGTTCTTCTTGTCGAGTTTCACTTCCACGTTGTGAATCTTGGCGGCAGCGTCACTTTCGGTTGGTGACGGTTTCGCGGGAGTCGCACGGGCAGAGGACGTTGCGCCGCCTGGCGCTTCTTCTCCGTTGTCCTTGCGTCTCGGCTCTTCTTCGAGGTTCGAGCCGGTTGCTGGCTTTTCCTCCTCGGGGGCCTCGTTCGGCTGCTTCTCAGCCTTGTTGTCCGGCGGGTGATTCCCGTTCGCCTTCTCGTCTGCGCTTGCGGCCGTCGCTGTCGACTCGGACGCGGCGGCCTGAGGCGCTTCTGCCGACGAGGACGGCTGCGGTTCTTGCTCGGGGCTTGCCGGAGTTGCGTGGGCCGTCGCGGTCTCACCGAGGCGTTTCTCCACCTCGGCCGGCGGCGCGAGCCAGTGGTCGAGTTCCTCCTCGACGAAGATTTCCTGGGCGTCGGTGCCGTCGACCCCGTGGCGCAGCAGGAAGTAAATCATGGTCCACATCGTCGTCGTGTAGGCAACCGCAAAGGCGAGCGCGAACCCGACGACCACCGCGACCATCATCAAGCCGAGCAGCGCGAACAGCCACATGGAGAAGCCGTCCGCCTCCCAGATAGCCGCAAACCCCCCTTCCCGCGGCACCTCCGCGCCGAGCGAAAGTATCAGGTAAAGCTCCGGCGTTTGGAAGGTTAGCGCCCAGAGGAAGCGCTGCACCGGCTCCCCCCACGCCCATTGCGCCGGTAAGAACGCCAGCGCGAGAATCAGCGTGGTGAACGCCCAGACGAAAGCGACGCAAAGGATGCCGAAGACCGTGCCGACGACCGTGTAGCCGACGAAATGCCAGAAGCGGCTGAAGAAGTAGTTGTAGGCACGGGAGAGGGAGTCAAAGCTGTCGGTTCCCTCGGTGGCGAGTGCCGGCGCAATCAGTGGCGAGCCGCCGAGCACGACGATCATCATCACAAGTGCAAGCACGCCACCGGTGGAAAGCATCACCGCCACCGTGGTCAGCGCCGCCCCCTCGGCCGTCGTCGCCCCGAGCAACCAGAGGATCAGCGCCACCGCGGCGGAGAGCACCGCAAGCCAGGTCACCGCCGGCGCGACGAAGCCAAGCAGCGCAAGCACCATCAAGAAGCCGCCGAAGAGCACGAACGGCAGCAGTAGCACCGCGACAATGGGGCCCACCCAGGGAATGCTGCCAACGAGTCCCCACAACGCAATCAGCAGAAAGATCAACGCAACGAAGGCCCAAAGCATCACCGGGGCAAAAAACAAACTGCCCCACTTCTTGCGTGCAAAGCGGTTCGCCGTCGCCAACTCGAGCCGCTCGTCGCGGGCAATCTCCATCGCGGCAATGCGGCAAAGCGAACCCAACTGCGGCGCAAGCAGCAGCCACAGCAGCAAGGCCGCGCCGATCAGCAACAGCACTCGTCCCGTGGTCAACCCGCGCGGCTCGTAGTAGGCGGCCCACTCCCCCATGCCCAGGTCGGCCACGGTCAGCTTGCCCACTTGCCCGAGCATGTAACGCGCCGCCATATCCTGCTCGAGCGCCGCCGCGCGCAGCAGCCGGGGGAAGGTGTACTCGCGCTCGACGAGCATCAGATTGGCGAAGCGCGCCATCTCCTCGGGGCTCGGATCCTGTTCGAGGTCGCGCTGGTAGTCGACGGTCTCCCACATCAGCACGCCGAGCAACAGGGCGCCGACGACGAGCGTGGTCAGCAGCATCAACAGCCCGACGAGCAGCTTGCGCACATCCAGTGCGATGCGAAACACAAGAAGCAGATCTCGCCAGGTTTGCTTGAGTTCTCGCATGGTCAGTGGAGCGAAGGCTCGCCGCGCACAACGCAAGGAGGGGACACGGAGGCGGCAACGGAAACAAAGGAGACGTGCGAAGCCTCAAGCCTAGCATTCGTTTAGCCGGCTGCGGCTTTTTTTTCGCGCGCCATACAACGCGACAGCCCACGGCCGTTTGGGGTAGACGACCGTGGGCTTGGAGCGTAGGCGGGCGAGCATGTCTCGCGAGTCTACGGGGATAGCTTGTCGATGGTGTCCGTCCGTCCCGGTGGCCGCGAATGCGGCCTCGGAGTGCAACGGCTCACGCGGGCCCGGGTTGGAAACGGGTTCCCGCTTCACGCTCGTATAACCCGATCAACGTGCATTGCTCCAACACGTGCTGCCGAATTGCCCCCTCCAACTCTGCGCGGTTCGCCCCCGGGCGCAGGCCGACCGGCCGGTCCAACGCATACAACGTGAAACGGTAGCGGTGCACCCCGTCGCCCAACGGCGGATGCGGCCCCGCCCAGCCGATGTCGTTCGCGTCGTTGACGCCCTGCTTCGCCTCGAGCGGCCCCTCCAGTTGGCGCTGCTTGGGCAGCCCCGCCGGCACCTCGCCGAGCTCGCCCGGGATGTCGTAGATCAGCCAATGTGTGTACGTGCCGCCCGGTGCGTCCGGGTCGTCGCAGATCAGTGCGTAGGCCCGGCAGTTCTCCGGTTGGCCGAGCCAGGACAACGGGGGCGAACGGTCGTGCCCTTCGGGGGTGAACTCGCGCGGAATTGATTGCCGGTGCTCGAATGCCGGGCTCAACAGAGTAAGTGACATGGCCGCTGCCTCCTTCGTTGCGGTTGTGCGCGTCCTCGCTGCCTGCGTCGTTCGCCGACCCCTCCTCGGTGGGTGTCGCCCCGCTCGCGTGTCCCGCCGGGCGCGGCGTTGCACCTATCCGATTGGTATTCTAGAGTGACAACCCGATGGACGCGGCGGCGATTTCCGCGCAGGCGGTTTCCTTCTCCCGCGCGTGGGCAGGTTTCGTCACGCAAAACGTCCGTCCGCAGCGGTCGGTTCCGCAGCATGTCTACCTCAACGACGAACGGAAAGGGTCCCGCACATGACAAACGAGGTCGTCCGCACCGCACACGCTCACTGGAATGGCGACATGGCCCGCGGCGAAGGAAACATCGACACGCCAAACAAGTCGCTCGACAACGCCTATTCGCTCGACTCGCGCCTCGGCGGCGCCGCGGGCACCAACCCGGAGGAATTGCTCGCCGCCTCGCATGCCTCCTGCTTCGCCATGGTGTTGGCCAATGTCGCAAGCACACAAGGCTTCGACGTGCGCGGCGTCGACACCAACGTCAAGACGCACCTCGACCTCGCCGACACCAAGCACCGGATCAAGAACATCGAGATTGAAGTCGTCGCCGACATCCCCGGAATGGACAACGAAAACTTGAACGAGGCGCTCGAGCAAACGCAGCGCTCTTGCGTGATCTCGCAAGCGCTTCAAGCGGTGCCCATGTCGGTACGCGGCAAGGTCAAAGCCAACAAGTCGAAGTAACCCCCGCCGCCGTGGGCTGTCGCAGTCCTTAGTACAGCTTCCCAGAAAAAAGTGACCCAGTTGCGTTGCGAGCAGGCCGAGTCGCAACGAGGACGAAGGCGAGCACCGCAGGCGTGGCCCCTGTCACACCGAGGAGGCAGTCGAGCCCAAGGAAGCGAGTCGGTCGCGCAGCAGCAAATGGGTTACTTTCTGCTGGGGAGCTGTCCTTAGGCGAGTGCCGGGCGTGAGGCTCACGCCCGGCGCTCACCGCAGAAATGAAAACTTGACGGCATTCGGGCGAAGCCCGTGGGCTGTTGCGCGTTCCAAACACCACCCGTTCTGATCCACGGCCGGCGGCCCCTCACACGGGGACGCGGTGCGTCGCGAGCCAGTGCTCCAGATCCGGTAGCGGCAAGCTGTTGAGTACGTCTTCCTTGCGCAGCCAGCCTTTGCGGGCAATGCCAATGCCGTAGCGGACGTCTTCAAAGCCGCCGCGGCTGTGGGCGTCGGGGTTGATGGCAACTTTCACGCCGAGGTCGCGGGCGCGCTTGACCCAGCGCCAGTCGAGGTCGAGCCGGTAGGGGCTTGCGTTGATCTCGATGGCTGTGCCGGTGCGCGCACACGCCTGTAGCACCGCTTCCGTGTCGACCGGATACCCGTCGCGCTGCAACAGCAGCCGCCCGGTGAGGTGGCCGACAATGGTGGTCGCCGGGTGCTCAACCGCCGTGA
>SKZP01000450.1 GCA_007127275.1 Planctomycetota bacterium | reverse complement strand
TGGAGCGGCTGCTGCAGGAGCAACGCGAGGCGCTCGATCATCAAACGCGCCAGGCCGTGCAGGCGGAGCTGCAGCGACTCGAGCTTCCCGGCTGGATCGCGCTGACCGCAAAGCTCGACGAGCGCATCCGCCAAGGGGAGTCGCGCCGCGAGATGGCGCTGATGCACCGCGGCGATACCTGGCATCGCGTCAACGAGCCGTTCAGCCTCGGCATCTACAGCGCCGAGCCCAGCGCCATCGCCCTGATGTGGCGCGACGACGACGGCCTCTACCACGTCCCCTGGAGCGATGTGGCCACCGTCGTCGAAGGTGAGCACAACATCGGCAACCTCCAAGGCACCGCCACCGGCACCGTCCACCTCTACGCCATCGCCACGCCGCGCGCCGCCTACGAGCTCGAGCCACTGCTGCCCATCAAGCGCCAAGACGTCTCCCTCGGCGACGAGCAAGCCGTCGCCAACTTTCAGCGCCTGCTCCACGCCTTGGATACCTGGCTGCAAAGCGAGGACACCCGCAGCACCCGCGTCACGGTAACGCTGCGGTAGCGAACGAGCAGGAAACGACTCCTCTCCAAACAACGCCGCGTCGCGCAACCGGCCCCACCGAGGGCGCCCTTGCAGTGAGCCGTTTCCTGCACGCGGGCAAGGCGCTATACTTTCCAAAGCGACGGGCACATGCCCCCGGGGCCTTAGCTCAATCGGTTAGAGCAGCCGGCTCATAACCGGCAGGTTGTCGGTTCGAGTCCGACAGGCCCCATGCACCGCCCGCGCGTTTATCTGCCTCCCAGCGTCCCGCACGGATGGTTGTAGTCGGCTCTTGTTGGGCCGAGAACTTTAGACGCTGTCAGAAAACACCTTCCGAAGTTGAGCTCCTGCGCTCGGCGCTGCTTCGTTTGTGTCGGTTGCGCTGCTCGACGTGACTCGGCACGCCTGCGGTGCTCGCCTTCGTCCTCGTTGCGACTCGGCCTGCTCGCAACGCAACTGGGTCCCTTTCTTCTGGGGAGCTGTACTTAGCGGTTGTCGTGCGAAGGACGGACCTCCGTGCCCGCTTGGCGCACAACAGTCAAACAGGGTTCGTCGGCTACCGGCCAGCGTGCTGCATGAATGCACGCCCTCGTATTCCGGCCGCGGAACGGACTGGGCAGGCACGGAGCCCCGCCTTACCTGCGCGGTTCCGTCGAATCTTCTTGCTTCAGCAAGATCCGACTGCACGAGTGCCTTCCCGGCGGCCTTGCATGCGACGTGGTGGGCGACTATCTTGACGGCACGTTCCCCTTCCCATTCGGTCCCGTTCGAGGTCCTTTGCAATGGAAATTCTCGGTCCCACGTCCAACGTCCAGGGAAACGAAGCCAGTGGACCGAAGATCACGTTGCAGGGGATTGAAGCTGCCTCGTCGGGGGGTGTTCCGAAAGTGTGGCGAGGCTCCTTTCAGGGGTTGCTCGTCGTGCTTGCGGCCTTGGGGGTGCAGGCATTGGGCTGCCTCGGACTTGTCGTCGCCGGCGCGATGGCGCACGGACTGCTGGGGACGTATGCTTCGTGGCTCGTCGGCGCGGCGCAGGGGCTGTTCGTCGTCGGGGTGCTGCTTGCGCTTTCGGTGCCGGCGCGGGATGTGCGTGTCGTCGCGCTGATTGCCGCCGTGCTTTGGGCGGGCGCGGCCGCGGTTGCGGTGTTGTTTGCGCCGACGGGCAGTGGCTGGTACGTGCTGGCGGTGTTGCTCGTCGTTGCGGCCTACGGGGTGTGGGCGCTTTTCTTGCGCGGCGTCGGCTCTCGCTTCGACGCGAGCACGTTGAATCGCGACACCATGATTCTCTGGGGCGTGATCATTGCCGCCGGCGTCTACTTCCTGTTGATGGCCTCGCCGGAGAGTCGTGCCTCGCATGTTGAGAACGGCTTCTTCGGTCTCGTCGTCACGCTTTGGCACGGCATGATCATCTTGCAGGCCCGCAAGGCCATCCGGGAAGGCGACTGACTCTGCGACGCTGGGCCGCATGCACCGCCCGCGGGGATGCGTCCGCCAACACAAGGATCCGCGCGGCGGCGAAGGAGACTCCGTTCGTGGCCAAAACCAAGGAAGGGAACGCGCTCGGGCCGACGTTGGCGCACCCCTTGATGGGGGCGAGTGTCGCGACGTTGCTACGTGCGTTCACGCGGTACGGTGGCGTGCCGCTGAAGCGCTGGCCGTTGGCTGCGGCCATGTTCGGCTCGGCCGCGTTGCGTTCGCCGCTGACTTTGTGGGAGGCGCTGCGTGCCACGTCCGCGCTGCACAAGACGTCGCCGGCGCCGGCTCCGGTGTTCATTGTCGGGCACTGGCGTAGCGGCACAACGCACCTGCACAACTTAATGGGCCGCGACCCGCAGTTCGGGCACATTTCGCCCTTGGCCGCGGGCTTGCCGTGCAATCTGCTCACGCTGGTGCGTTGGTTCCGCCCCGCTCTTGAAATGGCGCTGCCGCAGGACCGCCACGTCGACCGCGTTGCCGTGACCCCGGAGTCGCCGCAAGAGGACGAGATTCCACTCGCGAGCATGCAGCCGCTCAGCGTGTTTCACGCGCTCTACTTTCCGCGACGCTTCCGCGAAATTTTCAACGCCGGGGTCTTCTTCGACGGCGTGACAGCTCGTGACGTCGAACGCTGGAAGCATATGCACCGCTTGCTGCTGCACAAAGCTTCGACGCTCGAAGGCGGCCGGCGGATTCTCTTGAAGAACCCAGTGTATACGGCACGGCTTGCGCTCTTGCGCGAGATTTGGCCGGAGGCGAGGTTCATCCACATCTACCGCAACCCTTACCACGTCTTTCGAAGCACGCTTCACTACTACCGGCGCCTTGTGCCGGATCTTGCGTTGCAGTCCCACGAGCACATTCAATGGGAGCCGTTCGTGCTCGAGAGTTACGTGCGGTTGATGGCTCGGCTGGATGCGCAGGCCGAGACGTTGCCAGCCGAGCAGTTCGTCGAGGTGCGCTACGAAACGCTCGAGGCACAGCCGCTGGCGGAGCTGAAACGCATATACGCGCAGTTGCGCTTGCCGGGTTTCGACGCCGCGCGCCCCGCCGTCGAGGCCTACCTGAAGGGGATTGCCGGCTACCGCAAGAATACCTACGACACTCTCTCGAACGAGGAACGCGAACGCGTCGAGGCAACCTGGGGGCCATACATTGAGCGCTGGGGCTACACCCCGTGAGAGCGCGTCGCCCGACAACGCACGGCCGTCCCTGCGGGGCGAGGGCAACGGGCGTTCCCGTAAGGGTGCGCCGCGGGGGCTGACTTCGGCACTAGGTCTTACAGCTTTGTGTGCTTTTGTATGGTCGCGACGGCGCCGGCTGCGGCGAGCTTTTTCTGCGCTTTCATGGCTTCCTTGCCTTTGCAGCCTCGCAGCAGGGTCACCGGTGTGGTGTCGAGCCATTCCGCGGCCTGCGCCGGTTCCGTGTCGGCGAGCTTGCTCACCAGTTTGATCATGTTCTCCCGCTCCTGGCCCGGGCGCTCGAGAATTACGTCGTAGGTGGGCGAGCCCGGCTCCTGCGACGCGTTGCACGCTTGCTGCGCCGGGTTCTCCCGTTCTTCGTGCTGCGCAATCCGCGTGGCCACCTCGACGAGTTCGGCCCCGCTTGCTGTCGTGGCCCGCTCGGCCAAGGTTTCGCGCAACTCGCTGGCGCGCAAGAAGGTCTCGGCGACCTTTTCGAACTCGAGTCGCGCGGCCGTGGCGTCCGCAAAACGCCGCTCTACGTCGCGCTCCAGGCAGACCTGGAGAAACTCGCGCACCGGCGGCGGCGTCGCCTCGCTCTCAATCTCAATGGGCTGCTGCGCAATCTGGTGGCCCAGTGCCATGGGATTGGTCGCGGAAAACAACGGCGTGCCGGTGAACAACTCGTATGCGGTCACACCGAAGGACCAAACGTCGCTTGCCGGGGTGAGCGGTTGCTCGTGGATCTGCTCGGGGCTCATGTAGCGCGGCGTGCCGACGAGGCCGACACTGGCGCTGACTTCCGGGTGCGCGCCGTCGTCGTCGCGGTCGTGCGCCTTCTTGGTGAGCCCGAAGTCGACGAGGCGGACGTGCTGTGTCTCATCCATGAGGATGTTGCGCGGCTTAAGGTCGCGGTGCAGCATCCCGTGATCATGCAGCGCTTCGAGACCTTCCAGCACCTGTTGCAGGATGCGCACCGTCGCAGACCACGGCAACGGCCCGCCATGCTTCTGCAGCACATCCGCCACGGAGGCGCCGCCGAACTCCATGGCAATCCAGAAGGTGTCGGCCACCACGCCGTCGTCGAGGTAGCGAACCAGGTTGGGGTGCTCAATCTCTTGCAGCGCCGCGGTCTCCCGCTGCAGGTGCCGCCGGTGTTGCGGCAGCCGGCCGATCTTCACCGCGCACGACTCGACGTTCCCTGTCCCGGCGGAAGTATGCGTCGCGAAGTAGACGCGACCGCTGGCCCCTTCGCCGAGCACGTGTCCCAACGTGTAGCCGCGCTCGTACAACACCCGAACAAGCTCGGCAAAGGTCTCTTCTTCCGGCACCTCGGGCGGCTCGTAGTCAATCGTGGTGTCGAGCACCGCCGCGCTGACGGTAACGTCCAGGGTACGGTCGTGGCGCGCCGCCGGTGAATGTCTCGGCTTCTCCGCCTCGGCGGGGTGCTCGCCGTGCAATGTCGCTTCGTCAATGACCGCGTCCAACAGGGTCACCGTCGCCGCCGAGTCGACCTCGAGGGCGACTTGATGGAACGCCGCCACGGCCTGGGCCAGCGCGCCACGGGCCTCTTGTTCCATGGGCTCGGGCATGCCGTTGCGAAGGCTCTCCACCACCGAGCGCGCAAGCTCCTCGCCCTCCTCGACACTGATGCTACGCGCATCTTCGAGCAGCGAGGCCCGCGTTCGCGCATCCGCCTCGCGGTACACCGCCCGCACGTTGCGCAGCATGTCGACCATGAACATCGCCTGCTTCGGCACAATCTCGCGATCAATGGCGCTACGCGCCGTTGCCCGAAAGAAAAGCCGCAGCCGTTCCAAACGATCCATAACGAACCAACTCCCCGTAGCGCTTCAAAGGCAGACGAGCCGGCTGCTCGCTTCTAATAAAGGAAACGAACAGTTTCCCTCCGTGGGTTCAATGCCCGTATATCTCCGACGTCTACATGGTCGCACCCAAGCCCACGGGCTCGTCCGAATGCCGGTAAGGGGTTGTTTTTGAGTCGAGCTGGGGGCAAGCCCTGCAAGGCGAACCCGCGTAGTTCAGCGCTACGCCTCGCAAGGCCTGCGCCCTGCGCTCGACGTTTCCGTCAAGGCTACCCAGCATTCGGGCTTCGCCCCTGCGTTGACCCCGAAAGGGTTGGTGTGACGCACAGGCGACGTCCGTGGGCTTGGCCGCGACGCCCGCGAATTGGAGATGCAACCAACATCTTCGGGAGGGCCCGGAGACCCACTAGCGGTTAAACTACCCGGAACTGTGGGCAAAGTCGGTTAGCCTCGGGCGCGGCGGGTATAGTATCGCTCGGCGGCATCCAGGTGCCGGGCGGCCTCGTCGTCGTTGCCTTGCGCCTTGGCAAGTTCGGCTTGCGCTTCGTGATAGCGGCCGAAGAGCAACTGCAACTGCGCTGCGTCGACGTTGGGTTGCTCGACTTCAAGATGCGGCTTGATGCGGGAGGCCTCGCCGAGCATGCGCGCCGCCGCCTGCGTGTTGCCGAGTCGTAGCTGGCAAAGGGTCAAGGCGATGTAGCACACGGCGCGGCCGAACAAGTCGTCCTCCGCCTCGGCCTCGACCATTGCCTGCATGAGAGCCTCGGTTGCGGCTTCGTATTGCTGTGCGTCGTACAGCGACTGGCCACGCTCCAGGGCACGCTCCACGCCGGGCGAGGGGGATGCCGGGCGGGGGGAGGAGCCGCAGGCGAGCGTGGCCGGCACCGCGGAACCGACAACGGCGAGGGTGACTGCGGTCAGCATGACTGCGAAACCGGCGCTACGTTTCCTGTTGCTGGAAGACATACACCTTGGCCCCTTGCGGGAACTGCCGCGTGATGGCGAGCGCAATGCGGTCGCCGTGGAAGATGGTCTTTGCCTGGTTCGCTTCCAGACGCTTGCCGTTGACGTAGGTGCCGTTGCCGGAGCCGAGGTCCATGATCTCGTAGCGCCCACCGCGGCGGCGCAGCACGCAATGCCGCCGCGAAATCAGCGGTGAGGCGACCTGCATCTCGTTGTCCGGAACCCGGCCGATGTGAAACGGTTTTTCGTCGGCTGCCGGCAGGGGGTACTTGGCACCGCTTCGCACGTCCTGCAACTCTCCCTCTCCGGTACGCTTGAGCGCATCCTCCGACGCCGCCGGCGATTCCCCTCCTTCGCCTTGAAGGATTCGCTCCTTGCCCGAGGAGGCCATGCGACTCGGGGAACTCGGCCGAGCCATGCCGGAGGACGGCGTGTGCCGCAACTTGTCAATGGCTTCGCGAGCTTGGGCGGAGACCACTTCCGCTTCCTGGGAGTCGCTCGGCAACTGCTCGAGTTGTGAGAGCAAGTCCGTCACCTGCTGCGAATGTTCCTGCGACTCGTCGGCTTCCTCGTCCTCCCCGTCTTGCTCGGCAACGTCGCGGTCCTGGCCGAGAAAGCGAACCACTTCGACGTCAAACTTGCGGTACAGCATCGCTTGCGAAAAAAACTTCGTCCACTTCTCGGGAATGCGCAACGTGAGGCGCTTCGACGGATTGATCTCGAACAGGTTGAGCGCGACCATCTGGTAGGCGGTAAGGTCGAGCCCTTTGCTTGCGGAAAAATCAACGACCAGATCCTTGAACTCCGAATGAATCAGCACCCAAAAATACTCTTCGAACCCCTCCAGGAACTCCTGCTCCGACTGCGTGGCAACCGCCAAGCAGCCTTCTAAAAGCTCGAATGCAGGCCGTTCGGTAGTGGTGCTCATGGTGCGTGGCTGGTGGCTAATGGCTGGTGACTTTTGTGCTTGGGCCGGCTTCGTGGTTGTTGGCTCCGCCGCTCAATGCGACTGCGGCCTTGTTTGCGCCGCTTCTACATTCTTCGCTCGCATGGCCTACGCTCGACATGTCTTACCGGAGTGGCCTCACTCTTCCTGCCGGAACGTGTACTCTTTCGCTCCGTTCGGGTACTGACTCGTTATGGCAATTTGCAGGCGGGTGCCGTCCAGCAAGCGCGTGGGTTCTACAACTCGTTCGCCGTTTACGTAGGTGCCGTTCGACGAGTTGAGGTCCTCGACGATGAACTGGCCGTTTTCCATTTGAATCCGGGCGTGACGCTTCGAAACGAGCGGCATGGCAATCAAGATGTCGTTTCCGGGGACGCGGCCGATTTGCGTCGGATTCTTTGCAAGCTCAAGCACTCGCCCCGTGCGGCGGTCGACGAGGCGGCCGGCGCCGCGACGCTTCTCGGGCGGTGTCTGGGTGGGGCCCGCTGCGGGCGGCGAACTTGCGCTCGGCAAC